>JAIRUL010000263.1 GCA_031254445.1 Chitinispirillales bacterium | reverse complement strand
ACATTGACCGCAAAGGGCGCACGGTGCAGGTTGACGGGATCCTGCTTGAATGGAACGCCGGCGATGCCCGCCCTTGGCCGGGTTCGCCGTGGACGTGGGACGCGGTGATTACCGCTCATGGCCTCGCGGGTTACTTTTCGTGCCCTAAATCCGGCAGCGTTATCAATGCCCGCATTAATCCCAATGCCCCCGCCCAGCCCCAAGACGCGCCCGCATGTTCCTCTTGGACATTTACTTTTAGCGCCGATAATACCGAAAAATCGTTCGAAATAAAAATCCCAGAAAGTTCGTCCGGTGAATTTTTCGCATTTGACAAGGGGACATTTGAGAGCGGCGGCGCGCTTACGGCGGAGTGGCTTGTCCCGTGGAGCTTCTTTGAGGACGACGACGGCTATGACGGCGATGTCGATATATACGCGCTTAAGCTCTCCGCCGCCTGCGGCGTTTGCGGCGCGCTCGCCCCGATGGCGCTTGCCGCCGTTTCGCCCAAAGCGCCGAGGCCGCCCGCCGCACGTATGGCGCAAATAACGATGGTTGTCACCACGGCCGTGCTGACGGTGGCGCTCATTGTCCACCGCAGGCGAAAAATCCGCGAGTTTGGGCGAAAGTAAGAAAAACTTTAATTTCGACTTGCACGGAATGTATTTTAATATATTGGGTATTTGCGGCTACGATATAGGGATCTTTGGGAGGAGTGGGCGTTTATGATTGACAAGCTGTATATAGGAAATATCGCCTGGGCGGCGACGGAAGACCAGCTCTGGGATTTCTTTTCCCAGTGCGGGGCGGTTCACAACGCGTCTATCATCGTGGACCGCAGGACGGGCAGGTCGCTCGGCTACGGCTTCGTTGAGATGGACAACGCCGAGGAGGCCATGAACACCCTCAACGGAGCAGAATTCTGCGGTCGCCCGCTAAATATAAGCGAGGCCAAGGGGCGCAGGGGGCGCAACAACGAATAACGAATGGAGAGATGAAAAATGAATGACAAAATCGAAGAGGCTATTTCTGAAATCCGCCCGCATCTGCAGGCGGACGGCGGCGATATTGAATTTGTCGGCGTTACCGACGACTTGGTGGTGCAGGTGAGGTTGCGCGGCGCGTGCGCGGGGTGCCCCGGCGCGGCCATGACGCTCAAGATGAGCGTTGAGCGCATTATAAGGGAGAAGCTCCCGGAAATCACGAGCGTAGAGAACGTTAAGTGAGCGATAGCCCGGCGGCGCGCGCCTCCGAGAACCAGCCGCGAAAAGACGCGGGGGCGAAAATTGCGGCGTGGAGCAAGTTCCCGTTTCTAGCGCTTTGCTGGACGAGCCTATGCCTCGTCGCGGCCTCCGAGGCGTTGCTCCTCTACCTAGTCTACCCGCGGCTCTACGAGCTAGGCCCGGCAGCGTTTTACCTCTTCCTAGCGGCGGCGGCGGCTTTTTTCGCAATCCTCGGCGGAGGGCTCTCGCTCATCACCGTAACCTCCCTTACGGGCATAGATTTGCTGTATCCCCACGGCAAGCGCTCCGTCACCGTAAAGCTGCTCTTCCCGATAGCGGTGTGGGCAGCGAAGCTCATACGCTTCGACCGCGCCCGCCTCATGACCTCTTTCGTAAAAGTCAACAACTCGCTTACCATAGCGCAAGCCAAAAGAATCAAGGGAAACCGCATCCTCGTCCTCCTGCCGCACTGCCTGCAAATTGACGTATGCAACAGGAAAATCACAACCGACATCTCAAACTGCATGCGTTGCGGCAAGTGCCCCGTAGGCGAGTTCATAGCCACGGGCGAGAAGTACGACCTAAAGATAGAGGTGGTAAACGGCGGCACCTTGGCCCGCAAGCGCGTAGCGATGTGGAAGCCGCAGGGGATAATAGCCGTGGCCTGCGAGCGCGACCTAACCCTCGGAATCCAAGACGTCCACCCGGTGCCGGTTTACGGGGTGCTAAACGATAGGCCGCACGGCCCGTGCGTTAATACGTGCGTAGATATGGATAATGTGGGCGCGGCGATTAGGTTTTTTAAAAAAGCGGGGTGAATCACTCCAGCCAAAAAATTTCCGCGTTATTAGAAAATTCCGACAACGAGTGTATCGACGCTTTTTCCGTGCTGTGCGCGATCATCTCCTTGCCCGACGCCGCATACGCGTGAATAGAGACGTTTTGGCAGCGGCAGGCGTTGCGCACCGCGCGCGTCATGTTGAAAACCTCCCGCAGGACGTCGTCGCGCGAGGCCTTTTTGCTCCTATACTCCACGCGGTATGTTTCGCTAGCGCTCATGTAGGCGTCCGACAGCTCGCCGAATTGGCTCACCGCCGCGCTCACCGAGTTCACGTTCTCGCCGAAAACCTCGCGCATCTGCGCCTCGGTCTTCCTAGCTTCTTCAAGGTTGCCCATGCTCTTATACGCCTGTAAGAGCCCGTGCCACGCCTGAAGGTTGTAGCGGTTAAAAGAGATGGCGATCTTGTAGAGCGCTACGCTGCCCTGCTGGTTTATGTGCAGCGACTTCGCGGAATCGACGTAGGCGTTCGATTGCTGTTTCTGCGCCCCCCCGACCTGAACGCGCAGCTGGTCGCCGGAGGGGGCCCGCTGCTCTTGTTTTCCCGTCGCGCCGGCGCTCCCCGCGGCGGCGGCGCTATTGGCCGCCGCCCGCGCGTCGCGCTTGCCGGATTTATCCGCCTGCTTCTTGCCGCCGGGTTTAGCGTCGGCCTTGCCGCCGGGCTTGGCGGGCGCGGCAGGGGCGTTGCTGGCCGAAAAGGTATACTTTGGGGGTAAAAACGCGATTACCGAACCGAGCACTATGATCCCCGCGAAGACTATCGCCGATATCATGATGGATTTTTTCCGCGTCTTCTCCTCTGATTTCCTAATCGCGTCAATTCCGACGCCCTCTATGCGAACGCCGCCTTCGCTGTGCTTGCGGTAATGGAGCTCGTCGTGCGCGGGCAAGCGGCGAGGTTCCGGTTCCTGCTTACGCTCCCGCTCCCTCTCCCGCTTAAGCTCAGGTTTCAGCGCGGGCTTCGAGGCTGGTTCCGACGTGTCGGCGGCCGTCAAAATGTCTGACAATACAGGCTGCGGCTCCGCCTCGCCGCCGGGGGCAAGCGGATCCGCGCCGGAATCCGCGGCCGCGGGCTGAGCCTCTGCCTCAGCCTCCGGCGGCTCTATGCCGGCATGCGCCGGCTCGTTGGGCTTGGCGGTGCCGCTCTGCGCCTCCGCCACAGGTTCCTCCTGCCGCTCCACCCGGAACCCCACGCCCAAAGCTTTCAGCTCCGCGATGTGGTGGCCCGCGTCGTTGAGCTCGATGTTGTGAAACAAAAGCGCCGGCGTGGCCTTCGCTTTCTCCATAGCCGTATGCATAGGGACGTAGCTATTGGCGGAGATAATCCGGGCTACGGCCTCTTGAGCCTTGTAGTCGGGGACGGATACGGCGAATATATCGAATTTTTGCGCATTTTCCATATATTTAAGAAAAATAATATTGGGCGATGTGAAAATGTGTATATAAAGATTTTTAAAGATTTTGGCCTTCGCCCCCTCCCCTGATGCTACATTGTCATTCCAACCTCACCCTGTCAATCCAAACCGAAAGCGCCTCCCCTTTACCCGAGCGAATCTCTATCTCGACATCATTGCTATTATGGCCGTTATTGCCGTCAACGCCATTAATGCCTAATGGCGGCGCTGCCGCAAGCGGCGGCAACGGCAGGCTCAGCGGCACCCACTGGCTCGACTTCCAAACCTTGTATTTCGCGCTCTTGGATTGGCCGAAATCCGGCGCGTTGTAGTATACCCATTTTTCCGTGGGCCGCCTCAGGCGGATCGACAGATTTCCCGCGCCCCGAATAGACAGCGTCAGCCGCTTTTGGGACGGCGTCGATTCTAGCCTCGCCCTTGCCGCCGTGCGGTTCTCGGTTTCGTGCATCCCGCTTACGCGCAGGCTGCGGCGCCCGCTTTTCGCGAACCCCGCGTCCCTGCCCACCGTAAATTTGCTGTCGCCGGAGACCCACCCGTCAACCGACGCCGCGAAATCGCCGATGGAGAGGGCGGGGTCAATGCTCTCGCAAGTATCGCCGCTTACGTCGCCCATAGACAGGGTTTTCGCCTTGACGAATTTCGCCCGTATCGGCAGGTGATCCGAATACCCCTCGCCGCGGTGATACTTCTGCTTTCCCTTAAACACCATCTGCCAACGGTACGGAACCCCGTCCCTAAGCAGCCGACCGCCCCACGTAAAAATGTCAAAGGAGCCATTGAGGTATGAGTATCCGACGGTGTCAAACAACGCCGGCGGCACCAGCATATTGTCAATCGTCTGCTTCGCCCCGCGGTACACGTAGCTCATCCGCTTATCCTCGTCGATATCCATCCATAAGTTATAATGGCAGCCCCCGCAATCGGCCAATTCGCCTTTGCAAATGAATCTTTCCGGCGATTTCGGATGCGCGCCGCTCGAAACGGTCTTTAGGACGTGGTTGATGCCCGTCCTCCCCCTCGTATCGTTAAATCCTTGCGTATGGAATGACGCAAATTCGTCGTGGTTGGAGTTTAGGTCGCCCATAATAATGTAGTCGCTCCCGGCGGGCAGCGCGTCTACCCGCCTCCGCAAAACCTCCGCCGCCTCCACGCGCCTCGACTCGGGGTGGCGCTTGGAGGGCCAGTGGTTGACAAACACGCGGATCTCGTCGCCGCCCCGCGCGATAGACGCCTCGAGAATCGAGCGCGACCTCTCTACCGGGTGCGCGGCCTTCCCCCTTATGGGGAACTTCGACAGTATGGCCGTAACCGTCGCCGACCCTTTAGCCTCGGCGACAGCTAGGTAGGGGTACGGCGCGCCCATCCTGTCGAGCGCGCCCTGAAGCTCCGCGAGGGCGCTTAAATTTTCGATCTCGCATAGGCCAATGACATCCGCGCCTATCGCCGCGACCACCCCCGCCACGCTTAGGAGTTTTTTCCGCTGCATCTCCTCGGTCCACCCGAACCAGCCCGGTTTGTATTCGTCGTACTCCGTCCCGTCTAAATTAAAGTCAAAGAGGTTCTCGACATTGTAGAACGCCACAGATATCGTGTCGGGCAGCGGCGCATCGCTAGCGGGGATTGATATTTTGTCGGGCCTGACGGCGCCGCCGCCGTTATCGGCGCGATAGAAACATAGGGCGAAAATAGCTACGGCAACAGCTATAGCCGAAACTGCGACGGCGAGGATAACG
>JAIRUL010000252.1 GCA_031254445.1 Chitinispirillales bacterium | reverse complement strand
TCCGTGAGGCTCTTGTAGCACTTCTTGCCCAAAATCTCGGCGGAACCCGGGTTTATCGGGTAAATGGCCCCCTTAAACCCGTCGTTTATGATGTTGTTGAGGATCTCGTACCCCACCTTGCCGGGCTGCGAGGACGCGCCGATGACCGCCACCGACTCAGGCCTAAGCAATTTTTCAAAACTCATACGCACCGCCCCTTTGTGTTTTTGTTGGTTTATGGTTAGACTGTCACTGTTTCTATCGTTTTTCAGCGCTTTTTGGCACAATCTTATAATATAATACGGGCGGTGGGCGGGGGGCGGGAAAAATGTGGGGATCGGGCGCTTTCGAGTTTTTGCCTAACGGCGCCATTGCCATGGCCAACGCGCTACCGCGTCACGTCTTAAACTTCCCCACCACCGACCCCAAATGCTCCGCCATCCCTTTTAACGTATTCGCGGCGTCCTTCAAATCGTTTGAGTGCGCCGTCGTTTTTTTCGCGTCTTCTTGTATTGTGGCGATGCTGCTTGATACGTTTTTCGCCCCCTCTGCGGCTTCCCCCGCGTTTTTTGCCGATGTCTGTATGGCCGAGGCTACGTCGTTTACCGCGGTGACGACCTGCGTTGCGCCGGAGTTCGTCTGTTGCGCGCTGTCGGAAAGCTCGCCGCTTACTTTCGTTTGGCGCTCTATGCTCTCGGTTATCGAGTTGACGGCCTCGCTTATCTTCTCCATGATGGCGGAGATGCCGCTTATGACGCTTATGGCGTTTGCGGTCCCCTCTTGGATGCTCTCTATGCGGCGCGTGATGTCTTCCGCGCTCCCCGCGCTTTGGTTAGCCAGCTGCTTCACCTCGTTCGCCACCACGGCGAAACCCTTGCCGGCCTCGCCCGCGCGCGCGGCCTCCACGGTGGCGTTCAGCGCGAGCAGGTTCGTCTTCTTCGCGATGCTCTTGATCACCTCCGTAAACTCCCCGATTTCCATCGCCGACGCGCCCAGCGCGTCCATCACGCCCTTGGCGTCCGTGACCTTGGCGATAGCCTCGACGGCTACGGACTTAGATTCGCGCGCGTCTTTGGTTATTTTGCCGAAACTATCGGTCATCTCGTCCACGGCTTTTATCATCACGCCCATGCTGAGGCCCATCTCCGCCGAGGTCGCCGACAGCTCCGTCGCGTTCGCGCTTGACTTCTCCGCCGCCGCCGCTATCTCCCTGACGTTCTCGCTTGTGGCCTCGCTCTTTTGGGCGGCGCGCTCGGACTCCTCGAACGTCTTCTCGGAAGACTTGGAGAGGTCGCCTGCGAGGCCGAGCAGCATCGTGGCGGTGCCGGAGAGGTTCCTCGTCTGCTCCTGCGTCGTCTTCAGCGTGGAGTGCAGCTTCTCAATGAGCTTGTTGAGGCCCCGCGCCATCTGCCCGAACTCGTCCCTGCCGCGCTCGTCGAGCCTGATGGTAAGGTCGCCGTCGCCCTCGGTCATCTTGCCGAGCGTGTCTACGGTGCGGGTCACGTTACCGAAGACGGCGGCCATGAAGATAAGCAGGAATACCCCCCACGCCGCGGCGCAAAAGAATCCTACCCTTATCGTATTGTTTTGTATCCGCTTCCCCTCGGCCTGCACCACCGACAGCGACACGACGGCGCCAAGCGACCAAGGCAGGTCTATCCCTTTGGGCTTCATCGGGACGTAGGAGACGAGGGAGATGTCGCCCGTGTTGCTGCTCGTCCTCACAAATTGATAGGACGAACAGCTCTTCACCGCCTCCTTGAGCGCATCGCCCTCCGCCTCCTCCATGTCGTGGCCGATGTCGACCAAGAGCATTTTCTGGTCCGGGTGCACGACCTGCACCCCCTCGTGCGACACAAGCACCGCGTAGGAACCCGCCTGATCGTCGCGCAGCTCCTCGGAGAGCTCCTGCGCCAAAAGCTTAAGCTCCATGTCTATGCCCACCGCGCCGATGAACTTTTCTCCGGCGAAGACCGGGGCGCTCAGGGTGATCATCTGGCGCTCCGCCGTTTCGCCCGGATAGGTCCAGGCGTAGGGCTCCGTGAGGTGCAGCCTGCCCGTCGCTTTGGGCACGTTGTACCAATCATCGTCTTCGGCGACCTCCTCGGATCCCTCTATGAAGACCTCTAGCCCGCCCTTCTCGGGGCGGAAAGCCTCTATGTTGTAGTGCCTGCCCAGGTCGGTCAGCCTCTCGCTGAAGTACGCCCCGCGCTCGAAGACGAAGTAGGCATCGGAGACGGCGGGCTGGTCGGCGAAGGAGTAGAGCACCTTGCCTAGAAGCTCCGCTTTGAGCTTGTCGTCGAGGTGCATGAACCCAAGCGCCTCCTTCTCGAGCGCGCGGAGCTCGGTGACCTTTATGTCCATGAAGCTCTTCACCGCCTGGGATTTGACCATGGCGATGGACTTCCCCATCTCGTACTGCGACGTCTTGCGCAACCGCGCGGAGTTGGTCAGCGCCACGGTGAACGTTCCAGCGGCGATCACGACGAAAGCGATAAAAAGTATCAACGGCAACTTATACTTGAGCTTCATTCAGGGCTCCTATAATACACTAGCGGCGGCGGGCTGATATTACACGATGCACTGCGGAAGAATAAGCACCCTCGCCACGGCGCGCATACGGGTTGGTTATTATAGCAACAGCCTATAATATAAATTGCGCGGCGGGGCAATGTCAAAAAATGCGGTTAATGCGCCAATAAACGCACAATCGGCGGGCAAGAATGCGGTTATAGGCACTGCGGCGGGGCTCCCATGAGGCCCCCTACAGCTTGCCGTAGTTCCGCAAAATCGTCCTCTCGGCGACCAAAAGCGTTAGCTTAACCGACTTCTCAATCCTGAACAGCGTCAGGCAGAGCATGGCTAAAAACACGATTACTATCCCGCACAGCAACATGAAGATTATCAACATTTGGCTCTCGCGCCCCTCTTTGTTTTATTTATGGCATTGACAAAAATCATTTGTTGCCAACAACGGTCCAGCCCCCTATATCCCCCGCCCGGGATCCATGCTCGGGAACCTGAGGCGGCTATTTTGGCGCATCATCTGCCCCGCCATCGCTATCATCGCGCCGTTGTCCGTGCACAGGCTAGGCCGGGGGAAAAATACATTGCCCTCCCCAAAGCGCCTTGCCAGCTCCTCCCTCAGGAAGCCGTTGCAAGCTACCCCTCCCGCCGCCGCCGCCGTTTTTATCCCTAGCGACCTCGCCGCCGCCTCCATGTTGCCGGCAAGCGAATCTACCACCGCCTTTTGGAAAGCGCTGCACAGCGCCGGGCGGTTATTGTTAATATAATCCTCGCCCTTGGACAAAATGAAGTTTTTTACCGCCGTCTTGAGGCCTGAGAAGCTGAAGCAGCACGGCTTGCCGGGCGACGAGAAACGCGCGACCGGAAACGTTATCTCCGGGCGCTTCGAGGATTCAGCCTTCGCAGCCTCCTCTTCTATGGCGCGCCCCGCGGGATACGGGAAACCGAGGAGCTTGCCGACCTTATCAAACGCCTCCCCCGCGGCGTCGTCCACGGTGCAGCCCAGCAGCTCGCAGTCGCCGAAAGAGGCGTATTTGTAGACGGCGGTGTGGCCACCGGAGGCCAAGAGCACTAAGAGCGGGCCTGCGGATTGACGGCCGCCGTTATCGATAAACAGCGAACAAATGTGCCCTTCGAGGTGATTGACGCCGGTCACGGGAATGCCGTGCGCCGCGTGCATCCCAAGCGCAAAGCTGACGCCGACAAGCAGCGCCCCCGCAAGCCCGGGGCTGTCGGTGACCGCAATGAGGTCAATGCCGCTAGGAACAATCCCCGCCTCCTCCATAACCCGACGGGCCAACCCGTCTATCTTCTCCAAGTGGGCCCGGGAAGCCACCTCCGGCACAACCCCGCCGTAGAGGGCGTGCTCCCCCTGAGAATGCGTTAGGGACGACAAGACAACGCCGTCCCTAAGCAACGCTACAGAGGTCTCATCGCAAGACGACTCTATTCCTAAGGTTACCATTACCTGCCGAACTGAATATTCTCAGCGCCCGAATCTTCCTGCCTCTGCTCAACGTGCGCATCCGGCGTTGGCACGTTATCAACCCCCGCCGAACCCTCCTGCCCCCCCGCGCCCTCCGCGCCGGCATTGTTGTCCGGCAGCGGCCTCCGTTTGGCGGTGAAACGGCGCCCATGCTGAAGCTGATCCTCCGACATGCCCGCATCGTTAGCGACGATATCCGGCGCCTGCGAACCGCCCGCAACCCCCTCCTGCGCATCCTCCTGATGGAACGGCCTCTGCTCGCGCCCGCCGTTAAACGGCTGCCTCGCCCCGTCGCCCTCGCCGCCGCGGCCCTGGCGCTCCGGCCTGCCGTCACCGCGCGGCTGCTGATCGCGGTTCCCATCGCGGCGCGGCCCCCTGTCGCTCCTATAACCGTCCTTATTGCCGCCGTCCCGGCCGCCGTCTCTACCGCCGCGCTGCTGCGGGCGCCCGTCCCTATTGCCGCGGCCGTCGCCGCCCCCCCCCGCGCCCCCGCCGTCCTGAATGTTCCTGCGGGCGTTCTCCTGCTCGCGCTCGGCGTTCTTAAGCCTCTGGTTAATATCCCGCAGCGACATCTCCATAGGATCCATAGCCGACTGCCCCTGTTGTTGCGGCCGCCCGTGCCCCTGCTGCGGCGGACGCCCCCCCTGCCCTTGCTGCTGCGGCGGCCTGCCGCCCCCGCCCCTGCTGTCGCCGGCGGGCTTCCTATTGCCGCTATTATTGGCGTTGCCCGCGCGGCGCGGGTCTCCCCCCCCCCGCGGCCCCCCCCCCCCGGGCCTGTGGCCCTCGTGGCCGGTTGGGGCGCCCGGCCGCCCGGGCCCGGGGGGGCCGCGGCCGCCCCTTTT
>JAIRUL010000242.1 GCA_031254445.1 Chitinispirillales bacterium | reverse complement strand
GCGCTACGCGTGGATCACGCCAGGCCTCGATTGGGCGCCCATCGTTCAGCATTCAAGCGGCCGTAGCGGGAACAACGCGCTCACAACCATCGACATAGGGCCTACCGCCGCATTTAGCGCAAAGGGCGTCCCAGTCACCCTGCGCGCCGGCGTCTCCGGCCGCCGCGTGGACTCGCTCGCCGCCGCGCTTCGTTTCGGCGACAACCGCCAAAGCGTCGGAGCCTACGGCTCGTTTGAAGCCGGGTCCGAGGAGGAACTCTTGCCGTTCGCGCCGTTCTACTTTTACGCGGACGGGCTCGGCAGGCAAATAGAGAACTCCAGCATGACCTCTATTACAAGCTCCGCGCTCGGAGCCCTGCAAGTCGGCGAGCGGGACAGCTTATTTGTATACGGCGCGCTCTCTTTCTTCAATGGCCGGGAGGGGTACCTCGAAAGCAGCGCCGACAGCCGCGCCGCGCTCTTTACAGAAACGCCGTGGCGCGTAGAGCGCAACGTCTCCGCCACCGCGGGATACAAGGCGGCGCAGCTATATATGTTTTTCCCATCCGCCTACTACAGCGTGTCGGAAAACACGCTTGAATTTCTAAACGACGCGCGCAAACGCGACGAGAAAACTCTCCGCCAAATTGTCTCCGGCGCGCTCTCCACCGACTCCGCCGCCGGCCTCTACTACAGCGGAACGCTGAGCTTCGAATGGCGCGGGCACGACAAACTCTTCGGTAAAACACTTCCTGATATCGTCACACCGGAATATATAGATTCTCTACCCAACCTCATCGATTCTTTAAACGTCAACCTTTGGGACTACTCGTCGTTTGACCCGCGCACCACGCACCGCTTCGCCGTGCGGCTGCCGTTGTCGCTTCGGCTAAAATACGACTTTGGGCTGTCGCGCTTCCTTACCGAATACCCAAACTTCTACGTAAACGGCAAGGACACGGTAACAAACAAGGATGACAGCGACCGACGCACCCGGCAACAGAGGCTCGCCCTAGAGTATAAAAACGACAGCTCGTTTAGGGCGGAGGCTTACGGCGAGCTTATCGACTACGACCTCGTCTTTCTCAAGCAGGCGAAGAGCAGCAGCAACCGCACAGACAACACGCAGAAGGTCGGGCTCACCATAGAGTGGTCGCCGATAGGCGAGCTTTTGATAACGGAGGCTATCTCGGCGGAAGCCAAAAAGGGTACGTTTCATTTCCCCGCGTTCCACCAAAAGGCGCTGCAGCGCCCGCGCTATTCCCGCGCGATCAACTCTTCTTTGTCAACAGTATGGCAATCCACGCCGCTTGTAGGCTTTAGCGGGAAATGGGATATTAAGCTGTCGGACTACGGTTTTTGGTACGGGCGCGAGTACATGTTGGATACTCTATCCGCTAGTAGCAAGGCGCGGGTAGACTACTACGCGATTGCGAGCAAATCCGTCTACTATACCGTAGACATGGCGATCAATTTTAGGCCGTGGGGCGTAATCTTAGAGGCCGGCAACGCTTTTACGAGCGCGCGCGACCGAAACTACAGCGACGGAATGTATATTTTAGCTAATGAGTTCGGGTACTCAATCAAACCCTATTTTAACGCAGCCGTCTCGTGGAACGAGCGCATAGAGTTTAGCGCGCACCTAAGCAGGACGTTTGTGGCCGGCAACGACGCGTTAGGGTACTGGGATGTCAGGCTGCAAGCGGAAGGGGCGTTCTAATGACGATACGGATAGCCGCAGCATCAATACTCGCCTCGTGCCTCCTATGCGGCTGCTCGATCTTCGACCTGAAGAACCCCGAAGCGCCGACCGCAGGCGCTGGAACGGATGACCCGCTAAATATCGGGGATATCCTAAGCATCGTGCGCGAGCCTGCGGCGGATATGGACTACGCCGACTACTTTGCGGAAAACGCCGTTTTTGAGTACACGCAATTCCGAACGATATCCCGCAAAAGCGAAGTCATAAATATGCTCAACAACCTGCGCCCGCGGGCGTCGCTTGTAGAATGGCAGGTAGAAAAAGCCGAAAAGAGGTTTGACGGAAACCTGCAAATAATAGAGAACGTGCCCTACACCGTCTATTCCGGCGGAAAGGTGCTTTGCATTGGGCTCGCCGACTTCCACCTCGTTAGGGAGCCCGACTGGATGATAAACTACTGGAAGGATGTGCCGAATGGCGGATATACACCGTTCTTCGAACCGTCAAGGCAAACGCGCCCGCGCGAATAACGCCTCAACGGCCTGCGGACGCGCCTACCGCGGCGAACACCGGATCGCGCGGGCGCTCGCTATTGCGGCGCTAACAACGCTTGCGCTGTCGTGCGACACCCTGCTGCTGCCGCCGACCGGAAAACCCGAGGAGGGGCCAAGCCTCCGCTCAACGCCCAAAGGCACAATAGAGCAGCTCTTCCGCGCCTACGAGGAAAAGAGGATCGACCTATTTACCGAGCTGCTGCCGAAAAACGGCACCTACAGGTTCTTCATATCGCCCGACTACGGAGGCGCCTACGCGGCGGCGCACAGCACAGACGCCGTCATCGCGCGGATAGAGGACTCGCAGTACACGTATGTGAAATCCGGCAGCTACTACTACTGGGGGCAAGAGAGCGAAATCGCGAAGCACCGGCGATTGTTCAGCAGAGCCGCCTCGATAGAGTTCACCGAGGAACCGATAATAGACGAAAGCTTTACATACAAGGTGAGCGCGGATAACGACACCGCCGTCGAGGTAAGATTGACCGCTGGGGAACTGTGCATCGAAGCGAGGGATACGCTCTTCTGTACGCAGAAAGAGGGGCAGTCGCAGGTGTTTTTGCTGGAACGGGAGGCGGATAGGAAGACAGGGGACAGGCTTTGGGTGATCAAGGATTGGTTTGATTTGGATTATTTGAAGTAGACGCCCGGCTAACGCGCGCCCCATCATCCCGCAAATAAAATAAGGATTACTCCGCCCACCGATAGGTAAGGCTCATCTTCACCGTCCCCGCGAGTTCGTGGTTGATGTAGCAGATGTCAATCCCGCCGCGGCCGTTGAAAAGGTTTAGGCCGGCCCCCATCGAATAGCTGTCGCTATTGAAGCCTACGCGCAGAGACAGCGTGTGCATTATCGTGTACTCTACGCCGTAGCGCCCAGCTGAGAAGAGCGCGCCCGCCCCCGTCCGCACCTCCGGCTCGCGGCTCTCTTCGCGGTCGCCGGTGTCGCCGAAGCTATTTACCCCCTCGTTGAAAAACAAATCCGGCGAGGTGTAGAACAGCGCGATGCGCCCGTAGATGTACGGATCCTCGCGCTCAAACGCCACGCTTAGGCGCAGATGCTGCGGAACCTCTTCCGTATAGCCGGACGACAGAGGCGACTTCCACTTCATCATGCTGTACTGCACGTTTTCCCATAGAAGCGCGGCGCTGACGCGCGGCTTTTTGAAGTACGCCGACACACCCAAATCCGCGCCGATGCCGTATGCGGAGGCGTCGCCCAAATTGCGCCGCCTCACCGTGGCCGCCGCGCCGGCGTAGAGGCCGGCATACGGCAATTCGAAGCCGTGCCCGTAGGCCGCGCGCGCCCAGATGTCGGAGGCGGTAAACGTCCTTATGCCGCCGTCGTCAAGCGCGCCGATGTCGACACCGCGGGTGTCCTCTATGCCCGGTATGAGGAGGTATGCCGCCGTGGCCGACACGCCGCCGCTATTTCCCACGCGTCTTGTATAATTTAGCATGGACGCGCTGAAGACGTCGCCGTAGTATGACGAGTAGCTAAGAGTAAGCTCCGGCGCGGCGCAGCGCGCGGCGAGCGCGGGGTTCGAGGCGACAGGCCCAGCGGCGTTGACCGCGAGATCCGACGACGAGAGCGCCGCAGAACGCGGGGAGACGAGCGCCTCCCCCGCCATGTCGCCGTACACGCTCGCTCCGGAGCTGCCGGGGTCGACAGCGCCGTCGTCGGCATAGGCGATTACGGCCGCGGCGGCGATAACCGGCAAGAGGCGCCGGGCGGCGCCGGCGAGTGTCGATCGCAGGGTTTTCATATCATCTAAAAATATATTTTGGCGGGGGAACCTATGGCAATATTAATGTGTCGCCCCCAGCCATAAGCGCCTCAATCTTCCCCTCTATGTGCCTCTTAACCTCCGGGTTCTCGCTCGTTTCGTGCAAGAACAGCAGCACGTCCAGCGCCTCCGCGCCTCGGCCGGCGGCGGAATAAAAGTGCGACGCTAAACGCGCCAGCTTCCCGCTGTGCTCGCTTTGCACCTGCGCGGCGGCCGCTATGCAGATCGCGGCGCGCTCGGGATCCCTATAGTACTTGTTGTAGAGCATCCCGAGGTAAAACGGGATGTTCCACTTAGTGTCGCCCATCACGTTCATCCCGCGCTCCAAGATTACCTTGGCCGCGTCGGGGTTGCGGCAGAGGTCGGGGATCATGAGCCCCGCGAACTCGTAGGCCTCGTGGAAGTGCGGGTGCAGACGCGTAATCATGTCCACCATCTGCACGAGCCAATCGAACTGCCTATCGCTATCAAGGTGCTCGCCGCAGTAAATCATTGTCTTTATCCACAAATAGTGCGCGTATGTCGTGTTGAACCCCAGCATAAACGGCCTTACGCGCTCGCTCCCGGGCAAATAAGCCATGCTCTCAAGCGTAGACGGCGCGCCGCGTATGGACGAAAGGCGCAAGTTTACGGCGGTGATGCCGGTGGAAAGCATAGCGGCGGCGATTAGGTATAGCGATAATTTTTTCATAGAACCATCGTGCCTTTAAAGTCAAATTCTTTTTTAAATCTTTTTCAGACGAAGCCTATAAAAGTCAAATTCTTTAAATCTTTTTCAGACGAAGCCTATAAAAGTCAAATTCTTTAAATCTTTTTCAGACGAAGCCTACGGCTTCATAACG
>JAIRUL010000226.1 GCA_031254445.1 Chitinispirillales bacterium | reverse complement strand
CCGAATATGCCTACCGTTGACACGGCCATTGTCTACCCGGGGCAGGTGCTTTTGGAGGCGACGAACCTCTCCGAGGGCCGCGGGACGACGCGCCCGTTCGAGCTTTTCGGCGCGCCGTTTATGAACGCGCAGGAGGTTATCGCGATACTGAACACGCGCAACCTGCGCGGCTGCCTCTTCCGCGAGCACAACTTTATCCCAACGTTCCAGAAGTGGGCGGGGGAGCTCTGCGGCGGTATACAGATACACGTTACCGACCCCAAAACGTATAGGCCGGTGCGGACTACTGCGGCGATACTGCGCGCTGTGATAAAGCTGTATGGGGATAAATTCCAATTTAAGGGCCCGCCGTATGAGTACGAGGCGGAGAAGATGCCGTTTGACATACTGAGCGGCGACACCGGTATGCGCGGCGCGCTTGCGCTGAGGGAGAGCTCGGAGGAGATGAGGGCGCTTTGGGAGAAAGACTACGAGGGTTGGTTTGACGTGTTTAAGTCGGTTGCGTACTATAAAGAATAAATTCAAATTCAAATTCTTTTAAATCTTTTTCAGACGAAGCCTACGGCTTCATAACGTGTGGCGGCTAAAGCCGCCACACAAAGTCAACGTCAAAGGCGGCAGGTATGAAAGCTTTCATTTTAGCCGCCGGCTTCGGCACGCGCCTTAGGCCGCTTACGGATTCGGTTCCCAAGGCGTTGGTGCCCGTTTGCGGCGAGCCGCTTTTGGCGCATAATTTGCGCGTTTTGCATAAATCAGGGGTATTTTCCGCTATTGGCGTTAATTCCCATTATTTGCATGAGCAGATGGAGAGGTTTCAGCGCGAATCGGCGGTGCCGTTTGAGCTTTTTTATGAGAGGCGGGAGATACGGGGGACGGGGGGGGCGCTTGATAATGCTCGTGATTTTTTGCGTGTTGATGATGCGTTTTTGATTGCTAATGTTGATATTTTGCATAAATTTGATATTGCTGAGTTGTCAACGCGGTTTATGGGTAGCGGGCGGATTTGTTCGCTTGTGTCGATACCTGCTAGCGTTGGCAAAGGGACGGTGTTGTATGATGACGCTACAGGCGATTTCCTCGGTATCGGCGAGGATAGGGGTGGCTTAAATCAGCAAGCCGCGGAGGCCGAATTTACGGGGGTTGCGTTTTATCGGCGCGAGTTTTTGGATTTTGTAAGCGGTGGCGATTTTTCCGTCATCCCGATATGGAAAAGGGCGGCTGAGTCCGGGCGCGCGCCGGGTATCATCGTTCCCGAAAGAAACGCCTCATGGTGGATGGACATCGGCACGCACGAAGCGCTGGCGAAGATTCAGGCCGGCGTTGACAGTGGAAAGGTTGATTTATGGAATTGACAGAGGGTGAACCGGCGCCTATAGAGTTGACGCCGGCGCAGGCGTCGTTTCTGTGCGCTTCCGTGCCTAATTTTAACCTCTTAGATTGGGCGGCGGAGCTTGCCGGCCAAGCCGCGTCGACGCGCCGGTTTTTTCGGGTTTTCCGTCGGGATAGGGGCGAATCGTATATACTCGTCGAATGGGACAGCAAGGACGAAGACTGGCCGCGGTTTCTCGGCATTGCGGAGCACTTGTCCCCGTCCATACCGTTTCTGCCCAAGATATACGCTAGCGACGCGCTCCACGGCCTTATCCTCGAGGAGGATTTGGGGGTCGTCACGCTGAAACAGTTTTGCGTTGACCATGCGGGTGAAGATTTGGCAGTCGAAGACATGTACCGCGAGGTAATAGACGCCCTCACGCTTTGGCATAGCCAAGACGTTGCCAATTGTCAATCCATCACCTCCCGCGCGATGGACGCGGAGACGTTCCTTTGGGAGACGGGCTACTTCGCGCGGCACTGCGCCATAGAGTTTTTCGCCAACGAGCGGCTTTTAACGCCGCGCTGGGAAAATGAGCGCCAAAGGATGGCGGAATGCGCGGCGAGCATACCGGTTGTTTGTATGCACCGCGATTTTCAATCGGAGAACGTGCTCATTTGCGGTTCGTGCGTTAGATTCGTCGATTTTCAGGGCGCGCGCCTCGGACCGCCGCACTACGACGCGGCGTCGCTGCTATTTGACCCGTATGTTGATTTGGGGTACGATACTATAGAGAGGTTAGTCAACTATTACTTAGTCAAAACCGATTCCGTTTCCGAAGAGAACGCTTTTTACCTCTGCGCCGCCCAAAGGCTTATGCAAGCGCTGGGGGCTTATGGGAATTTATCTTTACACAAGGGTAAACCGCGCTACCGCGACTTTATCCCTCCTGCGCTGAAAAAGCTGTCTTTTGTATTAACACGCCTGCCGGATTATCCGGCGATGAAGGAGGTGGCGGATGGATGCCAATGCTAGCAGCCGCGTTTTCGTCTCGGCGATAGGCCAAGATTCCCATAGGTTCGTGCCGGACGGTTCGCCGAAACCGTTGGTACTGGGCGGCGTGGCGATACCGGGATGCCCCGGGCTTGCCGGCAACAGCGACGCCGACGTCATCCTGCACGCGTTGACCAATGCGGTTTCAGGAGTGTCGGGGCAAAATATCCTCGGCAAGGTTAGCGACAAGCTTTGCAGCGAAGGGGTAACGGACAGCCGCGTGTACTTAGAAAAAGCGATAGAGACGCTTTCTATTGGCAGATGGGAATTAACGCACGCCTCAATATCCGTCGAGGCAAAGAGGCCGCATCTCGCCGATCACATCAACGCTATTAAAAAGTCCGTCGCGTCTATTGTGGGGCTGCCGGAAAATAGCATTGGGTTGACGGCGACGTCGGGGGAGGGGTTGACCGATTTTGGGCTGGGGGAGGGGATACAGGCGTTTGCGGTTGTGTCGGCAACTAGATGCTGACGTACCGGCTTTTGCGCCCCGTGTGCCGCATGTGTTAAAACAGTATCCTCGCCCGTCACGGCAACAGTATAATCTTCCGCCTCCGCGTGCTCTTTTTGTTCGTGTCGGGATTTGTCGACGAGGCTGATATAAAGTATACTCCAGGAACTAACTGCTTTCTACGCCGATTGGGATACCACGCCGCCGTCCCGTTATCGCTCTTTTGAAATGCGTTGTTTCCGCCTCCTTT
>JAIRUL010000288.1 GCA_031254445.1 Chitinispirillales bacterium | reverse complement strand
TTCGTATTCTTTGAGCTTCGCCTCAAATACCCGCTGGTGCCGCCTAAGCTCCGCGATTTCTTGCGTCGCCCCGCTGAATTCGCTCCTAATGGACGACAGCCGCATTTCATTCATAAGCGCGAGCGATTTAAGGTCGGCGTAGGCTTTTAGGGAAAATTTGGCTTGCTCCGGCACGTCGTAGGCCCTGTGCGTGTTCTGATACTCCTGAAACACTAATTGAAGGCTATCCATCTTCTCGTTCTGCACGACGATTTGCTTTTCGACGAACATCCGGTTCCTTTGCGCCTTGTCTATGCTTATCTCGCGGATAGCCGAGTCTACGATGCCAAAAGTAAATTCGGCCATCATTTTAGCGGTGTCGGGCGAGGAGTAATAGCAGGTAATGTCGTATGAGACCGCCTTGCTCATGCCCAGCCCGCCCTTGTCGCTTGAGGTGAGTATCGCGTATTTTTTCAGGCGCTTTGCCGCAAGCACAAATGTATTTTGGCTCTTTTCGAGTTTGAAGTACTTAACGAGGTTGAATTCGTCGATAATCCGCCGTTTTGTGGCGTTGCTCTGGAAAACGATCTCGACCTGTTCCGGCGACGCGCCGCCTGCGGAGAGGGACGGCATCGAGAGGTTCATAAGCGAGGACATCGACGACGGCATGGAGTTGTCGCTCGCCGGCGGCAGAAACGTCACGGAAGCGGAGTATTCTTTCTCTAAAACCGTGAACACGTAGACCGCCCCGGCGACGCACGCGCCCCAAAAATTGACGGCTAACAGCAGCCGTTTTTTGTACAAATACGCGCAAAACGCCTCAAAAACACTGAAATTCATAGATCCCCTGCCATTTTTTGCTTTTTAGCGCACCGGAAAATCGCCCCGCCAAATATAAAATATACAATTCGCGCATGCAGCATAATATAAATTTATGTTTTATGCGCTTTTCCCGAAATTTATTTTTTTGCATAGGAAAGGGTTAGGATATATGATGCCAAGGTTTGCGCGCCTAGCTGCCTCTATCGCTTTGACGTTCGCCGCTTTTACAAGCGTTTACGGGCAGCCGTCGGCTCTAGCCGCCCCGGCGCAAACAAAGGCGCAGCCGGGGTCGGCTATGGCGGGGGCGGCGGCGCCGTCGGTCTTCGACAGCCATAGCTTTTCATTGAGCCAACCGCAGCAGCAGCTTAACATTATTCTCCCAAGCGACAACTCTATCGATGAAAACGAGTACATCATCGGCGCCGGGGACGTGTTCTTCATCACCTCGACCGAGTCGGCGTCAATCAGATACACCGCCGCCGTCGACCAGTCCGGCAATACCTATATTCAGAACGTGGGCTTGCTCAAAGTCGGGAGAGTCCCCTATGCGCAAGCCAAAAAGCTTATTGCCGAACATATCTCTTCCAAGCTGAAAAAACCGTCGGAGATATACGTAACGCTCATTCAGACGAAAAACGCTGTCGTCTCTTTTACCGGAAAGATCCGCTCCCCGGGTTCCTACAACCTGCCCGGCACCATGCGCCTCTTGGACGCCATACGCCATGCCAACAACGGCGAGCTGCCGCTGCCCTCCGAAGCCAACCTGCGCGAAGTGGTGTGTGCCAGCGGCGATAGCGCCGCCGTCTACGACCTCTTGGCCTATCTCTACAAAAACGACAACACGCAGAACCCCTACATATATCCGGGTAGCCAAATCCGCATAAACGACGCGCCGCTCGAAGTGTTCATAAGCGGGGCGATGAAAAATTTCCCGCCCCCGGGGCACTATCCTATCAGGGAAGGCGAGACGCTCAAAGAATTCTTAACGATGTTCGCACTGTACACCACCGCGGACACAAACGGCATCATCGTGTTCCGGGCGAGAGACAACACCTCAAAAACCGTCAACCTCTCGGAAACGGACTACGTCTTGAACGACTTAGACGCGATAACCGTCCCCGTCTTAAAGAATTACCCGGGGATGCACACGGTCTCCATATTCGGCGAAATAGCGAGCCCTGGCCGCTACCCGATAATCGAAAACTCCACGACCGCGCGCCAAGTCATCGACAAAGCCGGCGGCATTAGAGAAACCGGCAACATCGACCAAGCGGTCATCCTCCGCATGGCGAGAGGCCTGCCGGAGCGTTTCGCCGGCGCAGCCCCCCCGATGAGCGCGGTGAGGCCGGAACGCGGCTCGTCTATGGCCATTGCCTCCACTTCGCTTGACTATGCCGTCATAAGGCTGGTGCTCTACAATGCGGACAAAATCACGCTAGAGCCGGACGACCAAATAGTCATCCCGAAAAAAGACGACTTCGTCTACATAAGCGGAGGCGTGAGGAGCCCGGGCGCGTACCCGTTCCTGCCGTCTAAGGACTACAGCTACTACGTCACCCAAGCCGGCGGCTACAGCCGCAACGCCGATAAATCAAACGTGCAGGTGTTCGTCAAGTACGGCGACGTGGTGCAGAGCATAGAGCCGCGCTGCGTGGAACCGGGGAGCGTGATTGTGGTGCCGACGTCGATACAGTACAAATTCACGACGCAAGTGCTGCTGCCGCTAATATCGACGATTTCCGCGGTATTAAGCGCTTCGCTTGCGATTTATATGTCAACGTCGCAGGCGAAATAATTTTACCTGCACAAACGTTCGCAGCGCGCCGACACCTCCTCAAGCGCGGGGACTGCTGCCCCCTTGGGCGCGCAGTCCACCGCCCTCTCGTAATAATGCTTTCCGGCGCGGGCGTCCCCCGCGCATAGTTTTATGGCCGATAATTTCAATAACGCCCCGCTGCCCTTGTACTTTTCGCGCGATTTGCCGATGCTGTTTAGCGCGCTGTCCAAGTAAGGCGACGCGGCGGCGCAGTTGCCTTTTGCCAACTCGACGTCCGCCTTTAAAATGTATATCGTCGATAGCATGGGGTGGTCTTGCCTCTTTTTGCAGTAGGCCAGCGCGGCGTCAACGGCGCTTTCGTTATCGATTGCCGACGATAGGCGGTAATCAACCATCCCCTTAGCCACCGCGAGGTAATGCGCGCGCCCTTTTGGAGCGTTAGGCCGCGATGCCGCCAAAAGCCACTTCCGCGCCTGCTCGCCGTCGCCGGAGGAGGCGCGGCAGATGGCCAAAAAGGCCGCCGCGCTCGACGCGCCGAGGCTGTCGCTAAACATTATGAACTCGCCGTAGGCCTTGACGGAATACGCGGACGCGCTGTCGGCCGCCCCCATCTCGTAAAACGCCCGCCCGATGTTGGAGAGGTACCGCGCCGCCAAAACCCCGCGGTCGGCCTTGCGCGCGGACGCGTAGGCGCGCTTGTAGAGGTCAACCGCCGCAGGCATGTCGCCGTCAAGAAAATAGCGGTAAGCGCGGGCGCCGTAAATGTCGTCAGGGTGCGTGCGGGCAGATTTAGACCCGGCGCAGCCGGAGCCTATCAGTACAAGAAATGTTAGTATCAGCGCTATAGTGTTTGTGTTCATATAGTCTTTTAATCCTTTAATCTTTTAAATCTTTTAAATCTTTTAAATCTTTTAAATCTTTTAAATCTTTTAAAATCAAAGTCAAAATCTTTTAAATCTT
>JAIRUL010000272.1 GCA_031254445.1 Chitinispirillales bacterium | reverse complement strand
TTTAAAAGAATTTGACTTTACAAAAATTAATTATGGATACCCAACAACTCTTAAACTATCCTGAATCTCCAGGTGTCTACCTAATGAAAGACGCCGATGGCAACATCCTATACATCGGCAAGGCGCTGAACCTAAGGTCCCGCGTGCGCTCCTATTTTTCCAGCGACCACGCCGACCGCGCCCAAATCCCAGGGATGCTACGCCAACTAGACAGCATCGACCTAATCGTCACCCACACCGAGGCCGAGGCGCTGATACTTGAAGCTAACCTTGTGCGCAAGCATATGCCCAAGTACAATGTCCTCTTGCGCGACGACAAGCGCTTTCCTTACCTCAAAATAACCCTCGCCGAGGCCTTCCCGCGCCTCTTGGTCGTGCGCCGCGTGGAGAACGACTCCGCAGCATATTTTGGCCCGTACACCGACGTTGCCGCGATGCGCCGCATGGCGCGCTTCGCGAAGCGCATCTTTAAGCTTAGGGACTGCAATAAGAATCTGCCTTTACAGAATGCGATCCGTCCGTGCATAAACTACGCGATGAAGCGTTGCGGCGGGCCGTGCGCGGGGAACGTTAGCGCCGACGATTACCGGCGGTGCATTAACGACTTGGCGCGTTTTCTAAAGGGGAAGCGGAGGGATTTGCTGAAAGAGCTCGAAGAGCGTATGTCGCGCGCGTCAACAGAGCTGCGGTTCGAGGAGGCGGCGCGGCTTCGGGATCAGATAATGCTGATTACGGACGCCTCGCGCCTGCAGCGCGTGGATTTGCGCATCGCCGACGCCGACTGCGACGTCTTCGGCGTCGCGCGGGGCGACCGCGACATATCGCTTGCGATACTCCACTTCAGGGACGGGCTTCTCATGGCGGCGAGGAACTTCCTCTTCAAACGCGTGCATTGGGAGATGTCCGCGGAGAGCCACGACCACATCGTGCCGCAGTTTTACATGCTGGAGGACACGGAGGTGCCAAGCGAAATTATCGTGCCGGATAACGCCGGGTTTACGCAATCCGTACTGCAGGAGTGGTTTGATAAGCATAATTCACAACCCGAACGCTGTCAACAAAATCGGCAAAATATCCGAAGTTCGCAAAATCACGAAAATCAATGCCAACAAGGCCCTAGGCTGCCTACGCCGCCCCAACTTTGTCAACAAAAATCGCGCGTTCTGGTGATCATCCCGCAGAAAGGGGCGAAGAAGCTCTTAGTCTCCATGGCCGAGAAAAACGCGCACTCGTACCTCCTGCAAAAATCCCCCCCGAGCGCCTCGCAGGACGTGGAGGACTTGCAGAAAGCGCTAAGTTTGCCGACGCCGCCGGATGTCATAGAGGCGTTCGACATCTCGAACCTCGGCGAGTCCTACGCCGTCGCGGGGATGGTGCAGTTCAAGGCAGGGCTGCCGAACAAGCCCGCCTACCGCCGGTACAAAATAAAAACGGTCGAGGGCCAAAACGACTTCGCGATGATGATGGAGGCCGTTTCGCGGAGGCTGAGGCGGCTTAGGGGCGAGGGCGGAGCGTTCCCCGATTTGCTGCTAATCGACGGCGGCAAGGGGCAGCTGCGCGCGGCGATGGAAGCGCTAAAGGAATTTGAGAACCCGCCGCTTATCGCCTCCTTGGCAAAAAGGGAAGAGATATTATTCTCGCCGTGCCTCGCCGAACCGCTCGCGCTGCCGCAAACGCATCCGGCCAGAAAATTAGTGGAGCGAATCCGCGACGAGGTGCATAGGTACGCGATAACATATCACCGCAACATAAGAGGCAAACAGTTCACCCGCTCGTCGATTGAAAACCTCCCGGGGATAGGGAAAGTTCGGGCGACGCTGCTGCTCAAGCGGTTCGGGTCGGTAAAGCGGCTTACGGAGGCGTCGGTAGGCGAGATAGCGGGGGTGCAGGGGTTTTCGGAGGAGTCGGCAATGAAACTTAAAGAAGCGCTGGGGGGAAGCGGCGATACGGCAACGGGATAATGCCGAAGAGGGCGCAAATTGTTTGGGGCCTCCCCCGCGTTTTTAAAAAATTCAGCCTTATTTGCCAAACCGCGCCGCCGGATATTATATTATAATATTCTGTGCTATTTTTACAATATAGCGCCTATTCGGCGCGCGGGGGGCGGGATTTAGGCAAAAAAGCGCGTTTGCGGCGCACAAACCATAAACTTGAGAGGATGAGGTGCGAGATGAACCAGACCAGCAAAGATTCGGCGGCTACGGAGGGCGCGGGCGTTAAGGCTAAGGCGGCGGCAGGCGGGAGCCCTATCAAGAATTGGAAAGTCAACCACAAGGGCATGGACAAAGCCGACTTCTTGCGGAGCATCCTTTACAACCTTGAGTACAACATCTCCAAGGACCGCCTCTCGAACACGCCCTATGACCAGTTTTTGAGCCTCTCCTACGCGTTGCGCGAGCGCATCATCGAGCGGTGGATTTCGACCTCCCAGAAGTACAAGGCGGAGAACGCGAAGCGCGTCTACTACCTCTCCATGGAGTTCCTGATGGGGCGGCTTCTGGGCGACAACCTGATGAACCTCGGCATGACCGAGGCGAGCGTCGACGCCGTCCGCGAGCTGGGGCTCGACCTCGAGGAGATGATCGACCAGGAGAGCGACGCGGGGCTCGGCAACGGGGGGCTCGGGCGGCTCGCCGCCTGCTACTTAGACTCGATGGCCACGCTTAAATTGCCCTCAATGGGCTACGGCATCCGCTACGAATTCGGCATCTTCAACCAGCGCATAGAGAACGGCTTCCAGCAGGAAGTGCCGGAGCAGTGGCTCCAGCACCGCAACCCTTGGGAAATCGAGAGGCCGGAGTACAAGGTGACCGTGAGGTTTTACGGGCGCACGATGCAGTACCAAGACAAGAACGGCAAAAACTGCATCAACTGGGTAGACACGGAGAAGGTGATGGCCATGCCCTACGACATCCCCATCCCCGGTTTCGGCGTGAACAACGTGAATACGCTTAGGCTTTGGTCGGCGCGGTCGGCTGAGGAGTTCAACTTGCAGTACTTCAACAACGGCGACTACATCGGCGCCTGCCAAGACAAGTTCATGAGCGAGAACATCTCAAAGATTCTATACCCGAACGACAACAACGTCTCCGGCAAGGAGCTGCGCCTAAAGCAGCAGTTCTTCTTCTCGTCGGCGTCCCTGCAAGACATCATCAGGCGGTATTTGCAGACGAACATAGACTTTAGGGCGTTCGCCGACAAGGTCGCCATACAGCTGAACGATACGCACCCGTCAATCGCCATCCCCGAGCTGATGCGCCTCTTCATAGACGAGCACGGGATGGGCTGGGACGAGGCGTGGGAAATAGTGCAGAAAACTTTCGCCTACACGAACCACACGCTCATGCCGGAGGCTTTGGAAAAGTGGTCGGTGGGGCTGATGACGCACCTTTTGCCGCGGCACATAGAGATTATCTACGACATCAACGCGGTCTTTTTGCGGCAGGTCTCCTACAAGTTCCCCGGCGACATCGACCGCCTGCGCCGCATGTCGATTATAGAGGAGGGCGACGACAAGCAGGTGCGCATGGCCTATCTCGCCATCGTCGCGAGCCACTCGATAAACGGCGTGAGCGCGCTGCACTCGGAGCTTTTGAGCAGCGGGCTTGTGAAAGACTTTTACGAGATGTGGCCGGAGCGCTTCAACAACAAGACGAACGGCATCACGCAGCGCCGCTGGCTCTACAAAGCCAACCCCTCTTTGCGCGGCCTCATCACGGGCAAAATCGGCGACGGCTGGGCGACCGACCTCTACAAGCTGAAATCTCTTGAGAAGCTCGCCGACGACAAGGCGTTCCGCAAAGAGTGGGCGGACGCGAAGCTCGCCGCGAAGAAAGCGTTCATCGACAAGATTTACAAGTGGGAGGGCATAAAGATAGACCCGAACTCGATGTTCGACGTGCAGGTCAAGAGGATGCACGAGTACAAGCGCCAGCTCTTAAACGTCCTCCACTGCATCGCCCTATACAATAAGATAAAGAGCGGCGACACAAAGAACTTCGCGCCGCGCACGGTGATGTTCGCCGGCAAGGCCGCGCCGGGCTACTACATGGCGAAACTCATCATCAAGTTTATAAACAATGTCGCGGGCATTATCAACAACGACCCGTCGACGAAAGGGCTCCTAAGGGTGCACTTCCTGCCGAACTACAGGGTGTCGCTCGCCGAGTCCGTCATCCCCGCCGCCGACCTCTCGGAGCAGATATCCACCGCCGGCACCGAGGCGAGCGGCACCGGCAACATGAAGTTCGCGCTGAACGGCGCGCTGACAATCGGCACGATGGACGGCGCCAATGTCGAGATGCACGAGGAGATAGGCGACAAGAACATCTTCATCTTCGGCCTCCGCACAAACGAGGTGGAAGACCTGCACCGCCGCGGCTACAACCCGTGGGACTTCTACAACAATAGCGAGACGCTAAAGCACGTTATAGACCTAATATCGAGCGGCTACTTCAGCCCCGAAGACACAGGCATGTTCAACCCCATCTACGACACCCTGCTAAGAAACGGCGACCGCTTCCTAGTAATGGCCGACTTCGACGCATACATCAAGTGCCAAGAAGACGTAAGCGCCTGCTACCGCAACCAAGACGAGTGGACGAAAAAGTCTATTCTAAACGTTGCCAACATGGGAAAATTCTCGTCGGACAGGGCGATAGCGGAATACGCTAAGGATATTTGGGGCGTTAAGGGGACGGATGTGAAGCTGGATATTTAAAAGATTTCGACTTTGACCTAATAATAGCGAGGATATATGCAAACAAGAACAAAAACAGCAAGCGCGCTCCGAAAAATCCCCGTCGCCGCCGCCGACTCGCGCGAGGGGAAATCCATTTTAGCCAAAATCGCCGATGCCCGCGAGAAGCGCAGCGACGCCGTCGCCCGCGCGGCCGGCGCCATCATCGACGACGTCCGCAAAAGCGGCGACGCCGCGCTCTTAAAGTACGCGCGCAAGTTCGACAAAATTCAGCTCACCAAGCCGGCCCTGCGCATCCCAAACGAGCGCATCATGACGCGCGCGCGCTCCGCCCCAACCGCGCTGAAGCGCTCCATCCGCGAGGCCGCGGTCCGCCTGCACAAGTATCACAGCGGCCAGGGGCTCGCGCAGTTCAAGATCGCGACTCCCGAGGGCGAGCTAAGGCAGGTGGTCAGGCCCCTTAGGCGCGTGGGCATCTATATCCCCGGCGGGCATGCCGTCTACCCGTCGAGCGTGCTCATGAACGCCGTTCCCGCGCGGCTCGCGCACGTCAAGGAGATTGTCGCGGTCACCCCTCCGCGCGAGGAGCTCGACGCAGGGATCGCTTTCGCGCTCCGCCACTTAGGCATCACGGAGGTCTATCAGGTGGGCGGCGCGCAGGCCATAGCCGCGCTTGCCTACGGCACAAAGACCATCGCGCCGGTTGACAAGATAGTCGGCCCGGGCAACGCCTACGTCGCGGCCGCAAAGCGCCTCGTCTACGGCAAGGTCGACATCGACTCCATCGCCGGCCCAAGCGAGGTGGTGATCGTCGCCGACAAGAGCGCCGACGCGCGCCTCGCAGCGCTCGACCTGCTCGCGCAGGCGGAACACGGCTCCGGCGACGAGATAGCCTTGTGCATAACGGAGAGCAAGGCGGTCGCGGCGAAAATAGCCGCCGCCGCGGAGAACGAGATGCGGGCGTCCCCCGCCCGCGCGACGCTCGCGAAACTGCCGCGCCACGCGGTAACGGTCTTGGTCACGCGGTCGCGCGCGGAGAGCCTCGCGCTCGTCGACGAGATAGCGCCGGAGCACCTGCAGCTGATGACCGCCACGGCGAACACAGACGCGTGGTACGTGAACAACGCCGCCGCTATATTCATCGGATCCGACACGCCGGTCGCGCTGGGCGACTACTTCATCGGCACAAACCACGTCCTGCCGACAGGCGGGGCGGCGCGCTTCGCCTCGCCCCTAGGCGTGGAGAACTTCCAAAAGCGCATATCGATGGCGCGGGCGTTCCCGCGCGGCCTAAAAATAGCCGGCGAAATAGTCCCGCCTTTCGCGCGCGCGGAGGGGTTCGTCCACCACGCCATGAGCGTCGAGGAGAGGCTGGCTTGAGGAGGGGGGGGGGGGCGAACTTTGGGGCGGAGAAGCCGCGCATTAAATTTGGCTTTAACCCCCAACGCAACCCCTACTCCTTAGACTTGTCCCTAACCCACCTTTGCACGATGGAATCCAAAATCATCACGTTTATCGGCTTCGGCAAAAACACGTTGAAGCCGTTGCCTAGGAACATTTGTTCGTTTCCGGCTACGGCGTTGGCGGTCAAGGCTATTATCGGGACGCGTTCGGCGTAGCTCGTGCCTAACGCCCGTATGCGCGCCGCGGCTTCTATGCCGTCCATTTCGGGCATCATGTGATCCATGAAGACCGCGTCGTAGCGCGGCTCGCCTGTTTTGACGCGGCGGACAGCCTCTTGCCCGTTGTCTATGCCGTCTACCTGCATCTTGTACTTGCGCAGCATGCCGGCGATAACGTCTAGGTTTGTGGGGAAGTCGTCTACCACGAGCACCCTGGCGTAGCTTAGGTCGGCCCGCGCCAATTTTTCGTGCGCGAGCTTCTTGTTGTCTAGGTAACGCAGGCGGCGCAGGTTGGCCGCGGTTTCTTTGCCTATCGCCCTCTCGCTTGCGAAGCCTTGGCGAATGCGGATGCGGAATGTGGTGCCTTTGCCGTACTCGCTTTCTACGGCGATTGAGCCGTCCATTATCTCGACCATCTTTTTGGTAATGCTGAGGCCTAACCCAGTGCCCTCGATTTTACGGTTGGCGCGGGTGTCTACCTGATTGTAGTCGGTGAATAGCATCGCGATGTCTTCTTTGCGTATGCCGATGCCTGTGTCGCTTACGCATATGGTGATCCACACATCGCCATCGTTGCGTTTGCCGCTTACGCTCAGCGTGACGTTGCCCTCTTTTGTGTATTTGAAGGCATTGCTTAGTATGTTGTTCAGTATCTGTTTCACGCGCAAGTCGTCGCCGTAGAGGCTGTCGGGCAGGTGTTCGTCTATGTCTAATTTGAAAGTGACGGGCTTGTCCTCGATGCGTATCATGTTGAGGGTGATAATGTCGTTGAGCATGCTCGCGGTGTCGTACTGTATGGGTATCAGCTCCAAGCGGCCGGCTTCGATTTTGGAGATGTCCAAGACGTCGTTTATAAGGCCCATCAGGCTGTTTCCCGCAGTGTTAATTTTTTTCAGCGTTTTTTTGACGGCGTCAGGCACGTCTTCCTCTTCCAGCATGAGGTCCGTAAGCCCCACGACCACGTTCATGGGGGTGCGCATTTCGTGGTTCATGTTGGCGATGAAGCGGCTCTTTGCTTCGGAGGCTTTTCTTGTCTCCTCAGTCTGTTCCGCCACGAGCACCGCGAGGCGTTTCCTCTCGCCGCGGCTCCTATAGAAGAGCACTAGTAGCAAGATAAGTATGACAAACAACAGCGCGGTCGCGCCCAAGAGCCACGGGCGCTGCGCCTCCATCAGCCTTGTCCGGTAGTCATAAGTCTTGGTCAGCCATTGCTCCGTAATCATGTCGGTATCGATAAGGGGAAGCGCCTTATCCATTATCGATCAGAGGTCTGTTTGCTCCTTGTGGAAGCCGAACGTAGATTCATAGGGGTAGTTGAAGAGGAAGTTGGCCTTGAAGACCGGCAGCTCGTAGAGGTTGAGGAACGAGAGCAGCCTGTTTTTGCTCGACATGACCAAATCCGCTTCGCCCCGCGTCAACGCAATCATAGCGTTTTCATCCGTGTCGTACTCCGTTATGTTCGCGGCGCTTGGGAACCATGTGCGGAACAGCTCCGCGCGGGCGGTGCCTTTTATTACGCCTATCCGCTTGTTGGGTATTTCATTGACGCTTACGTTGGGGTATGCCGACGTTGACAAAAGCGCAAGCCTATCCTTTAAGAATATGTGCTTCGTCCATATAAGGTACTGCGCCCGCTTCTCGGTGTAAATCAGCTCCG
>JAIRUL010000268.1 GCA_031254445.1 Chitinispirillales bacterium | reverse complement strand
GTGCGATTCGAGCCGAGCGAGGAGGGGGCGATGATTAACGGGGTTATTGTCGACGTTGACGATAACAGCGGTAAAGCGGTGTCGATATCGCGGGTCTTTGAGAGGGTAGCTTTTAAGGGGCAGTTTCATGATGATTGTTGACGTTGACTTTGACGTTGACTTTGACGTTGACGTTGACGTTGACGTTAAAGTCAAAAGATAAAAGTCAAATTCTTTTAAATCTTTTTCAGACGAAGCCTACGGCTTCATAACGTGTGGCGGCTAAAGCCGCCACACACAGTCAACGTCAAAGTCAAAACACCGGTACACCGCCCGCTTTTGACGTTGACTTTGTGTGGCGGCTCTGCGCCACACGTTATGAAGCCGTAGGCTTCGTCTGAAAAAGATTTTAAAAAGACTTTGACTTTTATAGGCTTCGTCTGAAAAAGATTTAAAAGATTTAAAAGAGTTAAAAGATTTAAAAGAATTTGACTTTATAGGAGTTAATCACCAATGAACGATTTTCTTGGCAACAACAATCAATTTGACTTTCTAACACCCAACGACTCAGACCGCCCCTACACCGTCGCCGAAATCAACGCCGGCATCGCTAAAATCCTCGAACAGCACAACACCCTTGTTTGGGTCTCCGGCGAGATCAGCGGCTGGAAATCGTACCCCAGCGGGCACTGCTATTTTAAGCTGAAGGACGAGAACAGCCAGATCCCCGCAGTAATCTGGAAATCCGCAGCCGTCAAGCTCGATTTCAAGCCGCGCGACAATATGGCGGTCTTCGCCGTCGCCTCTATAAGCGTCTACGCCAAAGCCGGATACTACCAGCTCAGCGTCCACCGCATGATGCCCGCCGGCGAGGGGGCGCTGCACCTTGCTTTCGAGAAGCTAAAAGAAAAACTTTACAAGGAGGGGCTCTTCGACGATTCGCGCAAGCGCCCCCTCCCCTCCTCCGTCTCCGCCCTCGGCGTGATAACCAGCAAAAACGGCGCGGCGCTGTGGGACATCGTTCGCGTGGTCGCGAAGCGCGCGCCGCAGACGGATATCGTCATCATCGACACACCGGTGCAGGGCGGCAAGGCGGCGGGGCAGATAGCTAAGGCAATCGGGACGATGAATGATTACGGCAAGGTTGACCTCATGATAGTGGGGCGCGGCGGCGGGTCTATTGAGGATCTGTGGGCGTTTAACGAAGAGGTTGTGGCGCGGGCGATTTACGGCTCGCGGATACCAATAATATCGGCGGTGGGCCACGAGATTGATTTTACGATAGCGGACTTCGCGGCGGACGTAAGGGCCCCCACGCCCTCGGCGGCGGCAGAGATGGCGGTTCCCGACACCATGGAGAGCAAGCGTTACTTCGAGCTCTGCGCCGAGCGCTTCGGGAACGGGATTAGCGGATATTTCGCGGAGGTCAACCGCAGGGTCGAGAGGATAAAGTCGTCTAGGGCGCTAACGCGCCCGTTCCGCATGTTAAGCGAAGCCGAGCAGTCTTTCGACGGCGCCCGCGAGCGCGTTTGCCAATCTGTAAAATCAACAATGCGTATAGACTCCGAGCGCCTGAGAAGCGCCGCGGAACGCCTAACCGCGCTTAACCCCCTGGCGGTTTTGGGGCGCGGGTACAGCGTCGTCAGCAACGCAAGCGGCGAGGCGGTTAAGAGCGTTAAGGGGGTTAACATAGGCGACACGGTGAAGATAAGGTTCGCGGACGGGGGGGCTTGGGCGGAGATTGTGGGTTAGGCAAAAACGGTCGCTTCCAAACGATGCCGTTAATACGTATACAAAAAACGATGTAATATTTTCGTAAAATAGCCTCTATATTACACCCCAATTGGCTCAAAATCTTGCGCGCCGTGCTTGCACAAGGGGCAAATGAAGTCCGCAGGCAGCGTATCGCCCTCGTGGACATAGCCGCATATTTTGCAGACATACCCTTTTTTGTCCTTTGCAGGCGGCTGCGGTTTCGGCTTGATATGTTCAAAATAATACCGGTATGTTACGCTGGGCTCCCCGGTAAGCGCAAACGACTGCGTGACGTCGGCTATGAATAACGTATGCGTGCCATAATCGTAAGCCTCCGCGACCTTCGCGGAAATGACGCCGTTTGCGTGCTCCGGCAAATACCGAATGCCGTTGGCGGAGCGGCGGCCGGCGCCAAGGCCGGCGAATTTATCGGAATCCCTGCCGCTGGAAAACCCGAATTGCTTGAAAACGTCAAACGGCGCGTTTTCGGTAAGGATGGAAACGTTAAATTCTCCGGTTTTGGCAATCATATCATGCGTGAGATTCGCCTTGTTCACCGCGACGGATATTCTGCACGGCGTATCCGTAACCTGCGTAACGGTGTTGATTATGCAGCCGTTGTCTTTTCCGCCGTCTCTGGCGGTTAGCACAAATAGGCCGTAGGTCAGTTTGAACATGGTTGCCGGGTCAAGGGAGGGCGCGGCCTTATCGGCTGCCGCCGCGCTCGCCGCCGCCGGACGCGGGAAATCGGAGGCGATAGCGGTCGCGATGGCTTCTAATTCGGCCAGCTGCGGCGCCTTCAAGCCGGATCTTATGCTCACGGCCTGTTCGATGATACGGATATCTTTACATTTTTCCAGACTTTCGCGAATTAGCCCGCCGCTTGTGGCCGCCCACGAGCCGTTTTCGATAACGGCGACGGTGCGGTTTTGAATATTATGCGCCACAAGATCATTGATGAGCGCTTCCATTGCCACAAAAATTCCGGCGTTGTAGGTGGTGGAAGCGAAAACAAGGTGGCTCCACTTAAACGCCGCCGCGATAATCTCCGACGCCGGCGTAACCGAAACGTCGAACACCTCCGTTTTTATCCCAATATTGCGCAACCGGCAAGCAAGGAGTTCCGCCGCATTTTCCGTGTTGCCGTAAACGGAAGCGTAGGCAATCATAACGCCGCGTTCTTCCGGCTCATAGCGGCTCCAAAGCGTATACTTAGATAAAATGCTCCCTATGTTGCTACGCCAGACAAACCCGTGAAGGGGGCAAATCATGTCGATGGCAAGGCCGGAGGCTTTTTTAAGCAGCGCCTCCACTTGCGTCCCGTATTTTCCCACAATATTGGTATAGTAGCGCCGAGCTTCGTCCATGTAATCCCTGCCGAAGTCCACTTCGTCGGCGTACAGCGCCCCGTTGAGCGCTCCGAAGCAGCCGAAAGCGTCCGCCGAAAAGAGGATCTTATCGGTGATATCGTATGTGACCATAACCTCCGGCCAGTGTACCATCGGCGCCATAACGAAGCTAAGGGTGTGCCTCCCCGTGTTCAAGGTGTCGTTTTCGGCAACAAGATGCACCCGCGAATCAACATCGAATTCATGGAATTGCTTGATAAGCTCCAGCGTTTTTTCGTTGCATACAATCTTCATGCCCGGGTATTTTTCGACAAGGCACCCAAGCGCCGCGCTGTGGTCGGGCTCCATGTGCTGCACGATAATATAGTCCAAATCCCGCCCGCTAAGCGCGTAGGAGAGGTTTTCCAAAAACCGCCCTGTTACAGCCTTATCGACCGTATCGAACAACACGGTCTTGTCGTCGCACAGAAGGTACGAGTTGTAAGAGACGCCCTTAGGCACGGAATAAACGCCCTCGAACATAGCGAGGCGGCGGTCGTTTGCGCCAACCCATGTTAATTCGTCGGTAATCTTTTTTACGCAGTACATAGATTTCTTGCCTCCTTATATGGTGCGGTATATCTTATAATATAGGAGAGGGGAGGACGAAAATGCAAGAGAATAATGAATGTTTTTGTAAATGCTGTCGGGGACGGGGCTATGTGTTGTGAAATGCTTACAATATGCTTACAACAATTAAAGTCAAATTCTTTTAAAATCTTTTTTCAGACGAAGCCTACGGCTTCATAACGTGTGGCGCAGAGCCGCCACACAAAGTCAAAGTCAACGTCAAAACCATCTACCCCGCCGCTTTTGACCCTCCGCGCCTTGTAGGGCGCGGAAAGCGGTACGGCACAGCAAAAAAAATAAAGGGGAGACCGCTTGACAGCCTCCCCCGGCACAGTCCTGGGCGCAACGAACAGAAAAACCGTTCTTCTTGTCGTTGTTGTTCTCGTTCACATTGTCGTTGCCGCTATTCATGTTCCGGTTGTACGCGTTGCCGCTCCCGTTCTCCGTTGCGCTCCACCAGTTGCCGTTGTTGCCGACGTTGTTGAAGCTGCCGTTGGAGTTGCGGTTGCCGCCGGGCAAAGCCGAAACAATCGCGGAATCTTGCGTAAACCGCGAAAAGGTTCCTTGCCATACAAATACAGATACAAGAAAAATTTTCGCGGCTTGCCTCATGCTCTCCCGCAATACTGCTGCGGGGGGGAGCGCTCCGCTGGACTGATTAAGGGACGCTCCTGCAAACCTGATGTTGATATTGCAGGATTCTGCCCATTTCTGACGTTGACGTTAAAGTCAACGTCAAATTCAAAATCTTTTAAAGCTTTTGGGGACTGGGGTGGAGCCCGTAACGCTGGTACTTCCCCGAAAAAGTGGACACCCCCCTTTTTAGTGCCCACATTAAAATTGATTTTCGAACACCGCGGGAGTCAAGTATCCAATGCTCCCGTGCATTCTTTTCCGGTTGTAATAAGATTCGACGTACTCAAAGCTCTTACGCCACACGTCTACATCATCCGAAAATTTGCAGTGATACACCATCTCGGTCTTGTAAATCCTGAAGAACGACTCCGCCACCGAGTAGTTCCCTTTGCGGGACATACTTTGCACAAAACCGTGCTGCCGTAGCGCTTCCCTGAACGCTTCGCTGGCGTACTGGCATCCGCGGCCGGCAGAGCGTGCTTAGAACCGGGCGTCGATCCATAGGGGCGCCGATGCGTTTTGGCACGTAGCTGAAGCCTACGCATCGTCCCTGCCAAGCGGTTTTTCCCGACAGAAACGCCTCTGTGCACACGTTCAAAGTGCACCCTAGGGCTGCCTAGCCGCCCCTCGTGCTCCTTGAAAACGCTCAAAACCGCAGCGTCTATAGAGACCTGCTCCAACGCGCGTTTTGACGGCTTCCGCCTTTCCCACGCATAAAAACCGCTGCGAGACACCGTTAATACCCGGCACATCTCCTGCACTGGAAATTCAGTGCGGTGCTCTGCAATAAACCTGAATACTAATTCAGGTCGGTCGAGAAGACGGCCACAGCTTTTTTTAGGATGTCGCGCTCCATGCGTACCCGCACAAGCTCCCGCTTCAGCTCCTTGACTAGTTGTGCCTCGGTGCCGGCCGGCACCGAGGCATCGCCGCCAAGCGCCGCGCCGTTACTGGCGCGCTGAGCCTTCACCCAGTCCTTCAACAACCCAATCGTAATACCCAAAGACCGCTCTACATCGCGAACGCTGCGGCCTTCCTCAAGCACAAGACGTACAGCCTC
>JAIRUL010000205.1 GCA_031254445.1 Chitinispirillales bacterium | reverse complement strand
AGTTCACAAGGAACAACATCCTCCAGCAAGCCTCGCAGGCGATGCTCGCGCAAGCGAACCAGCAGCCGCAGAGCGTGCTGCAGCTGCTCAGGTAACGCGGAGGGGCAGGTTCCGGCGCGGAGCGGTTGGACGGAACGGGGCGCGGCGAAAGCCGCGGCCCCTTTTTTTACCCCCTAAACCCCACCATCCCAGCGTGGCAAATCGCGAAATCGTAACGCACCGGATCGCTTGGGTCAAACGCGCGCAAGGCGGCCGTAATCTCCTCCGCCATCTTCCAATCCGCCGAATTGCGCTTTGTCAACCCGTACCCTCTGGCGATTTGCGCAACGTGGGTGTCTACGGGAACAAGCAGCATAGACGCGGGGACGCTCTTCCACGCGCCCAAATCAATGCCGTCGTCTTTACGCGCCATCCACCGAAGATAAAGAACCATCCGCTTGCACGCGCTGCCGCGCCTTGGGGACGGTATCAGGTGTTCAAAACTCGCGCGGCCGCCGCAATGCTTGCGCCCGGCATCCCTTAGTTTATCGGTGAATAGCGTCAAGATATCCCTAAATTGACCGCCGCCGCCAGCGTTAGCCCGGATACCGCTCTTAACATCAACCCCGGCCTGCGCCATGCAACCGCAAAAACACTTTTCAAGCGACCCGTACTCCAGCGTCACCGATTTAGCCGCCTCCAAAAGCGCCGCGATGTCAACCCCGTCGTTAAACCGGTGCTTGAACCCCGCGAGCGCCTCTACCTTTCCCTTGTACGATGCCCCATTGACAAACGCGACAGGATCCCCGCCCATAACATCGTCAATCAACACATTAATATTGCGGACTATTATCTCCACGCGCCCGTAGGCTAAAGCCGCCGCCATTATCCCAACAGCCTCAAGCGCTTCGCGGCCCTTGCCCTTAAACCTATGGACGCAGAGAAGCGGGTCAATCTTCAAGTATTCCGGGCGGTGGTACTTGGCGTAGATGTCTTCGAGGGCCTGTTTGGTTATCATCAAATAACAAACCTCCCTTTCCTATATATAACAACCTCGCTCCCGTCCTTCATAACCGCCGCGACCGTCCTGTCCGAGGTCGAGATTATGTCGGTGTGCTCCTGCGAGTGGTTGAAGCCGAGCCGCTCGAACTGCGCCTCGGTCATCTTCGACGCGTCGCCGTCGTAGGTGTCGTGGTAGCTCTTGCCCACGGCCAAATGCGTGTTGCCGTGCCTGCCGCCGAAGTTCTCGTCGAAGAGCGTCTCTGCCATGAACTTCGTTATCTTCGAGAAGCGCGTGTCGGTAAGCGAAAACTCGCCTATTTTGTCGGCGTTCTTCTGCTTGATGAGCTCCTTTAGCATCCTCTCGTTCTGCCCCGCCGTGGCCTTCACAACGCGGCCGTTTTTGAATTGCAGCCTGATGTCCTTAATGACGTTGCCGTACCTATAGAGCGGGAGGTCGAAGTAGATTTTCCCCTCCGTCCCGCGCCAGTCGGGCGACGTGAATATCTCGAACGACGGGATGTTGCGCCCGCTGCCGCCGAGCCACTTGCGCCGTTCGCCGAGGGTGATCCATAGGTCGGTCTCTTTGGCCGTCACGTGCAGGCGCTTTATCGGGAGCGCGTTTAGCCTGTCCAACACGCCTTGCAGTTCGAGAAACACGCGCCGCCACTTCAGCACGGGGTTGACCTCGTTTAGGAAGCAGGCCTTGGCTATTTGCTCCCAGTAGCCTTTGATGGAGAGGCCGGCCTCGCGCGCCATGTTCTCCGTCGCGTAGAGGCAAAGCGTCCACGTGAACTTGCCCTTGTCCTCCTTCGCGTCGAGCCACTCGCGGAACTTGCGCGCCGACTGGTTAGAGAGCAGCACCTTCGCGGGGTCGGCGCCCTTTAGGTACATGGGGTCGTCTTCGGCTACAATCCGAACCCAGTGGTCTATCGTGTCGGCGAGGCCGCGGTAGTACTTGTCGGGGAAGAACGTCAGCTGCTGGCGGGTGGCGTTCCTTACGTGCAGGAGCTTGAACTCGTCGTCGATTATGCTGACTATCGGGTAGCCGCCCATTTCTAGGATGGTTTTGTAGGCGGCCTTGGCTAGGGGGAGGCCGGGGGTCTGGACGACCAAGTAGACTACGTCGCCGCGCTTTATTCCCTGGCCGCCGTTTAGGGCGAATTTGATTAGGACGTCGGCGTACTTTTTGAGTAGGCGGGGGGTGGGGGCGTAGGGGGCTGGGGCTTTGGTTTTGCTTCCGGTTCTGTTCATTTTTTGCTCCGTTTGGTTATAATTATTTATAAAAAATAGAAATCAATATACCATCAATATATCAACAACATCAACCCTACCGTATAAACAGCAACGCTATCATCCCCGTAACAGCCACGCCGGCCGCGGTTATTGCTACTATGGCCCAAGGGGGCATGGCGAATCCTTGTTTATCATCTATTGCCAAGCCGGAGCCTTTCGGCGGCGGCATCGCCTCTTGCATCGATTTTGGGTCCCGCATGTATTGGGCTAATACGTCGTGGGGGGGGAGGTCGGAGATTTCTTTTAGCACCCCGTAGGCGTCGTAGGCCATGTCGGCGGCGCTGGCGTAGCGGCCGTTTGGGCTTAGGCTCATCGACTTGTCTATAAGGCGCGCTAAGCGGGGCGGGAGGTTCGCGTTGTGGCTTGACGGGGAGCGGTATTGCCCGGCGGTTTTCTTTTGCACTAGCTCAGTTAGCGTCTTCTGCGGGAAAGCGCGGGCGCCGGTTACCATTTCGTAAAGCACCGCGCCTAGCGAGAAGATGTCGCTGCGGTGGTCGAGCGCGCCGCCCGAAAGCTGCTCGGGGCTAAGGTAAACCAGCGTCCCCATGACCTTTCCGCCTACGGTGTGCAGGCTCACCTCGCTAGGGCGCGCTATGCCGAAATCCATCAGCTTCACGCTCCCCTCTTTCGATATGAGAATGTTCTCCGGCTTTATGTCGCGGTGGATAAGGCCCTTGTAAACCTTGCCGTAGAGCGTATAGCTCTTGAGGTGCGCGTAGTGCAGCGCCTGGCAGAGGAAAAACACTATGGAGAGCGCGACTGCGCACGGCATCTTGCCGTTGCCGGCTATCAGCGCTTTGATGGACACCCCCTCCACGTACTCGAGCACAAGGTACGGCGCCTGCCGCTCCATGTAGCCGATGTCGTATATCGCTACGATGTTCGGGTGGCGGATGTCGGCTAAAATCTTCGCCTCGGTGAAAAACCGCTCGCGGGCGTCGGCCCTGTAACCCTGCTTGAGTATCTTTATCGCCCGCACCGCCTCAAGCTCCTCGTGCCAAGCCTTGAAGACCCCCGCGCTGCCGCCCTCGCCGATCGCGCTCTGGATGACGTGCGGGCCGAGCTTAGAACCGGCCTCCGGCATGACGGTCGGCTGCTCGCCGTAGGGGTTGTCCCCGTAGGGGTTGGACGCGCCTAAATGGATACGCTGCTGCGGGATTTGGCCGGAATTGTTCTCCATTTTATAAATATAGTTTATGCGGGAGAGGGAAACAATTTAATGCCCTTCCATCTTCGCCTTCTGATACCCCCTATACTGCATATCGAAAATGTACTCCTCCGGCAGGCTCTCGTACACTCCCCCGCTTTCGGCTATCGCGCGCCTTATCGAAAACGCTTGGCGGGTGAAGTCGGCGGCCATGCGCGCGGCGGCGGCGGTTTGGCCGATACAGATTACGCCCACTTGCGGGTGGACTATGGCCCTCGGGAGAAGGTCGGGCGCCGGGGCGCCGGCGACGCCGTGTTTTTTTAGGTTGCCTTTATAGCCGTCAACGTGTTTGTCAACTGCCGTTTGGATGTATGATGCTATCTTTTGCGGGTCGGCGCTTATACTAATGTTCGCCCACAACGGCAGTATCCGAAAGCGCATCGGGTAATCGGGGGTCATGGGCGGGTCGCAGATTATGTTTTTGCCGTCGGGCGAAGCGATAAGTTCCAGAACGTCCGGCGTATTTAGCAGCGATAAGGATACGTTGTCAATATCAGCGCCGGCGTTATTTGCGCCATGCGGCTCAGACGGCGCTTGCGTGGTACGGCTTTCCTCATCGCCAACCGATAATAGCAGCTGCGCCTGCGACACGCACTCTTTGACGATGGGGGCGATCAGCTCGTAATTTTTTACCGATACATCCTCCGGCACAACGCCCACCGCCGGCGAAAGCGGCAGCGACGCCATGCTTGACAAAAACTCCTCGGCCTTGTTGACAATGGAAATTGTCAAGTCATAAGCCTCGCGCGCGCCCTCGCCCCAAACAATGAGGCCGTGATGCGCCATGACCACGCCCTTGCACCCGCTATTTTCCAGCGCGGCCCCCGATACGGCCATAGCGAGGTCGTAGCCCATCCGCGCGTACGGGACGACGGCCAAATCGCCGCCGAAACACTCCTTTAAAAGCTCCGTCCCGCCCACGCGGTTGACAATTTTCAGTATCGCGGCTGGGTGCGTGTGGTCAACGGCCTTCGCCGGGATGAACGCATGCATCAGCGATTCGATTGACGGCAGCCTACCGCTCTGCGCTAGCTGATGATCGCTAAACCCACGCGCCATCGCCTCGTCGTCAAGCGCGCCGCCGGATCTTATGCCCTCTAGGAACTCCAAATCCATCGCGACAAAATGCTCCGGCAAAAACGCGCCGAGCGGCGTCCCCGTCGCCTTAACGTAAAGCGCGCGCTTTTCGTTGCCGCCCCCATAAGCGATAGCAGTTTTTATTGACGTGTTCCCCCCGCCGTGCATAGCCAAATCATTATCGGCGCCCAAGAGCGTCGTGGCGTATGCCTGCCGAAGAATGCCCCTTTCTAACCGGGGATGGCGGATGCTATGCCTACTTGCATAACCCTGTTCGCTTGCGTCATTCCAGTGATTAACCATCTCTGCGCCCGCGAGTCAAAATCAACAGCGCTATCGCCGCTAAAAGCACCGGTATCGCAATCTTTGCAATAGGCGATAACGATTTGCGCCCGACCCGATGACGGGGCGCGCAGCGCTCCCCAAACCCGTCCGCGCAGCGCTTACCGTTCTTATCATTAATATTATCGACGCCATCCTTACTATCGACACCATTCTTGCTGTTGACGGCCTTTTTGCTATTGATACCGCTCTCGCTGTTAATGCTATTCTCGCCATTGATACCGCCTACGCCGCCCGCAACGCCGGCATCCATACCGCTAAACGCCCGCTCCGGTTCCTTGCTATTCCTCTTTGACCTCGATATTATCTTTCCGGCAAGCGCCTCGTCCGCGTTCCCGAACACGCTCTCCCCGGCCCGTTCTTTAATCATCGCCGACGCTCCCCTCTTTCATTTTGTAATACCGCTCCCGCGCCTCCTCGCGCATATGCTCGCCGCGCTTGCCTAAAACAGCGTCCCACACCTCCTCTTCGTCAAGCATGAAGAGCTCGTGCACAAGCCGGATGTAGCAGGCCGCGCCCTTGGAGTAGAGCCTATGCAAAAACAGTATCTTCCCCTCCGTCACAACCTCGTCGAACACCGAATCGACAAGTATGCTGGTGGACGTTACCCGCTCGGGGAACATCGTATTTAGCGCCGCTAAGAACGTATTGTGGCGGCGGACGTTGCGGTAGAAGTTGGGGATTATTTTCGAAACCCGCCCGCCTAGGGGGCAGCGCGCGGCAAGCGTCCGCTCCATCTCCACGAGCCCGTCCACCGCGAACTGGCACAGCTCCGTCGGCACGAAAATCTCGTGGCAAGCGTTCACCGCCGACGCCTGAAGCTGGTCTAAGCCCGGGGCGTTGTCTATTAGCACAAAATCATAAAACCTTTCGAGCGAGCACTCGTCAATGGCGTTTTTGAGGTGGTATGCGTCCCCCACGCACCCGTCGACAAGGTCGCCGCACGAGGTTATAATATGCAGGTTCGGCAGGCCCGTCTTCACCACCGCGCTTAAAAGCCGCTTGGGCGCGCTCTCTTTCGGCGCGCGGTAGACGTCTAGGATGTTCGGCTGCACGGACCCGACGTTCAAAAGCGACGAGAGGTTGTGCTGGCTGTCGTTGTCTATGGCGAGCACCCGCCGCCCCGTCAGCGCGAGCGCCTGGGCGATGCTCCCCGTGAACGTGGTCTTGCCCACGCCGCCCTTGTGGTTGAGTATTGAGATTATTTTCATGATAATATAAAATTAATACTTTATCAACGTTAAAATCTTAAAATCAAAATCTTTTAAATCTTTTTCAGACGAAGCCTATAAAAGTCAAATTTTTTAAATCTTTTTCAGACGAAGCCTACGGCTTCGTCTGAATATTAAAGATTTTGATTTTAAAGTCAAAGTCAAAGTCTTAAAGTCAAAATCTTTTGGGGACGGGGGGGCACTGTTTTAAAACAAGCGCCCGTAGGGCGCGGTACGTCAAAATCAACGCCATGCCCCTATGGTTTCCCGCAACCCAAAACGGTCGGCGGCGTCTGCGATGGATTCCAAATCTCGCGCGGATTTTATCACCGAGTACATGTTTGGGGCGACCGTGAGGACGACGGGGCGCCTAGCCAGCGGCAGGATGTCGGTCGCCGCGTAGCCGATTTTCGGGGAGCGCGGGGCGCCTGGCAAGACCTCCTTAGGCGGCGTGGCGTAGTCGGGAAGCTCGCTGCTTTCAAGCAGCTTGCAATCGACGGCGTAGAGCCCCGTGTTGAACGGCAGATGCGCGCCGGTATTCTTGTCGGCGATAGCGCGCGTCCCGCCATTGCGGATGCCCTGCTCGACGATGCAAAGCGCGCTTTCCCCGTTTTTCTCGACAACGACGAAAGTGCCGAACGGGTCGTCGGGGGCGAAGCCCTTGCGGGGGATCCCCACGCCCACGCAGTCGCGGCCTTTAGCGGCCGCGGCGATGCCGGAGAGCATACGGGGGTCGTATAACGCGGTGGCTTGGATTATCAGTAATTTTTCACAGCCTTTGGCCGATAGCCATTGCAAGGGGGCGGCCGGGGCTGATGTTTTTTGCGTTGATACGCGCGCCGATAACGGTATCGACGGCCCGTCAACGCCATCCATATCGATACGCCGCTTCAATTTCATTAACGGGCCGCCGGTTTCATCGGGGTGAGTAACCGGCAATATGCTGCCGGCAGCCAACCGAACCGCGATCTTTTCGTCAACCGTAAAATGCAGCCGCTCGTCTTGCGGGATGATTTTTATGTTTGATATGCCAAAATTATTGTATTTGCTGATGATTTTCGGGATAACCCTGTCCGTAACCGAGCCTTTCGGGCCCGTGGTAACGATTACCGGCATATCGACGCCGTACTCGCGGCATATCCATCCTACCATAGCCAAATTAATCTGCAACGCGCCGAAATCCTCGTAAAAACCTTTAAGCGGATACGTCGCTTTTGTGAAATCGCATAGCGACTCTTCAGATACCCCCTTGCCAATCAGGCTCAACCTAAGCCGCTCACCCTCCCCGCCGGCTGTAAAGACAATCCCAAACCCCGCCAAATCATCAAACGAACTCTCTACCGACTTATAGTCTACGACTTCTGGAAAGCGCTGAACCGCGCCGTCAAGCAACTCCTTAGACGCCTCGGCGTTTGCTATCGCCTTTCTTCTTTTGTCAAGATGCTCCTGAAAGGCCTCCGGCGGAAAGCGGCTATTCATCAACCCCACAAAACCGTCATGTTGTGAATCGCCTATCAATCCCCAGTTGTAAACAACATTTTTTAATGCATTAACGTTCCACATATTCGCTTAAATCCCCACCAAATCCGGCGCGCCTACCACCGCAATGTCCGCCCC
>JAIRUL010000190.1 GCA_031254445.1 Chitinispirillales bacterium | reverse complement strand
CCGAACGCACCCCTTCGGTATGGCTCCACGCGCAAACCTCGCGCGATCCCTTGGAATCCGGCAGCTTCGGCGCGTCAAACGTGTACCCGCCGCCCCAGTTGTCAAAAACCGACATATAGAAGTACCCCTCCGGCGAGAGCGCCCTCAGAAGAAAATCCGCCCCCCAAGCCGCCTCCGCGAGCGCCTCCGCCCCAAACGCCTCCGGCTGCGCCTCGCGCGCGTGGAGAAGGGCCCACGCTACGAGCGGTATCTGCTGCGGGTTGTAGTAATTCGCATAGGACAAGTGAGATATGTGCTTGCCCTCGTCGCCGGAGGCGTCAATCCAGCCGCCGTATATGTTGACCTTCCTGTCGCTCCCGAATATCGGCAAATTCTTATCCCCGGCATCGGTGCTCCTGTACGCCTTGAAAAACGCTAGCTGGTCGGCCCCCGTCTTCGCCTGCAGCACTTTCTCCCCTATCGAAAACGCCGGGGACGTTACGGATCCTACCCGAATCTTGTACTCCCCGTCCGTATCGAACGACGAGAAGTCAGCCACCTTAAAGTTGCGCCCGCTCCAGCCGCTTACAGCCACCAAAGCGCCCAAAGGGACGGTACGCACCGCGTTGCCGCCCGCGGCGGGGATGATGTCCGCCTCGGCCGCCGCGATAGCGGACGACGACTGCACGACGGCGCGCTTAGCCCCGCTCTTCTCGTAGCCAACGTTGTTGACTAGTATCTGCAAGTCTTGAGCGAAAGCGGAAGCGAAAGACGCCGCTATGGCAATGATGGCCACGGCGGTTTGAGCCCGTTTCAAGGGTCGGGGACGGCAAAAGATTGTGGGCATGGGAGCCTCCAAGGCTATTGGTTATTGTGGGGTTAGCCGGTTAAAGGATATATTATATAATATAATTAAAAAAGTCAAATTCTTTTAAAAATCTTTTTCAGACGAAGCCTGAGACCGTAAGGTCGAAGGCTTTAAAGTCAAAGTCTTTAAAATCTTTAAAGTCTTTAAAATCTTTTTTAGACGAAGCCTACGGCTTCATAACGTGTGGCGCAGAGCCGCCACACAAAGTCAACGTCAAAAGCGGGCGGTGTACCTGTGTTTTGACTTTGACGTTGACTGTGTGTGGCGGCTTTAGCCGCCACACGTTATGAAGCCGTAGGCTTCGTCTGAAAAAGATTTAAAGAATTTGACTTTAAAAGTCTTTTATTTCTCGCACCCCTTCACCCGCAGCCCCTCTATCTCCCAATTCGCTTTAGCCTCGATGGTATCGGGGACGGCGAAGAAACGCTCCGGCGCTCTCCACGGGACTAACTTACCTTTTGTCAATTTGCCGTCGCCGTTGTCGTCGATAAACCACATTAGCGTTCCCTTGGAGGCGGGGATGGAGTCGAAAGCGAACGTCCCCGCGCTGTCGGCCACGGTGAACCTCTCTTTTTTGCCTATGGGGCTGTAGACCCATTTGCGCTTTTCATTCGGCTCGAGGCAGTCGGCCCCGCCCTGCAGGCGGTAGCAGATGTCTGCGGCCTTGGCCTTTTTCTTGGACGCTGCGGCGTCTGCGGCGTCCGTTTCCGCATCGGGCGAAACGCTGCCTTTGGCGGCATGAATCTTTGCTGTATCAACTGCGCCGGCTTTGGCGGTATCAACAACGCCGGCCTTTGCCGTGTCAGCCGCCGCGCTGTCTTTCGCCGCCGCCGTATCGCTCTCCGCCGGATATAGGCGTATGAACTGCGGGGACTTCGTCACGTTTATGCTTCTCTCTAGCGGCGCGAAGCACGAGTCGCCGACGCGCAGCCGCCCAGCCTTGTACTCGTCCGCGAACGCCACGACGCGGTAGGCGCCTGTGCGCAGGCGCGCGAAGGTAAACGCGCCTATGCTGTCGCTCTGCGCCGCGTAGGTGGGGGGCTGGAAGTAGCGGGCGTCGTCCCAGCCGCCGCTGCCGCCTGCCTCCTCCGCAAAGAGCATGACCCGCTTGAGCTTCGCCTTAGGCTCTAACCCAACGATCGCCCCGTCAAGCGCCCCGCTGTCGAGCGCCGCGCCGGTCGAGAAGACGATGTTTATCGGGCGCGCCACCGCGTTGTTGCGTAAATCCTGAAGCGCCGCGCCTATCACTACATGGTACGTGGTATTGCCCGCAAACGGCTCGCGCGGGGCGATGATCAACTTATTTTTCGCGACTTTCACGGCAACCCCCCGCGTTAGCGGCGGGTACACGGAAACCGCGCCGGCCGCGCCTGAGCGGTTTATCCACTCCGAAAACGTAACGCTGACCGCAGCCTGCGGGTCGACGTTCGCCTGCCCGTCCGACGGCGAAGACGCGGCCACCTTAGGCGGCGCCTCGTCAACGGGCCCGCCGGAGGGCGGCGACTGGTTCGCGCAATACAAGAGAGCGGCGGCAAGAAGCGCGGCCGTCAACGATAAGGCGGTTTTTCTTTTCATCGGCACTACCAGGGTTTGCCTTGATTTATATTATGTATACAATGGGCAATGGACAATGAAAAACGTCCATAAAATATTCGGCGAAGCCGATTCCGCCATTGCCCATTGCCTTAAAATACATCATGCCGTTTGGGAGAACCCGCATATTATGGAAAAACAGTACGACCCCTCCGCCGTCGAAGACCGCCTCTATGGCCGCTGGGTTAAGCAGGGGTATTTCCACGCCGACGCCGCCTCGCCGCGCCCCAAGTACAGCGTCGTCATCCCGCCGCCGAACGTGACCGGCGTGCTGCACATGGGGCACGCGCTGAACAACGCCATTCAAGACATACTAGTCCGATACAAGAGGATGAAAGGGTTCGAGGCGATGTGGATGCCGGGCACCGACCACGCGGGGATCGCCACGCAGAACGTGGTGGAGCGGCGGCTTGCCAAGGAGAAGCGCAGCCGCCACACGCTCGGGCGCGAGGCGTTCGTCGAAGAGGTCTGGAAGTGGAAGGAGGAGTACCACGCTGCCATCACCGCGCAGCTCAAAAAACTCGGCTCCTCCTGCGACTGGGAGCGGGAGCGGTTCACGATGGACGAGGGGCTCTCGCGCGCCGTCAAAAAGGTCTTCGTGCAGCTTTATAACGAGGGGCTGATTTACAAGGGGAAGTACATCATCAACTGGTGCCCGCGCTGCCAGACCGCGCTCTCCGACGAAGAGGCGGAGCACAAGGAGCTAAACGGGAAGCTGTACCACCTGCGCTACCCCTACGCCGACGGGAGCGGGCACGTCGTAGTCGCCACCACGCGCCCCGAAACGATGCTCGGGGACGTCGCCGTCGCGGTCAACCCAGCCGACGAACGCTATAGGAACATCAAGCATAAGAAGATAAGCCTGCCGCTTGCCGGGCGGGAAATCCCCTTCATAGAAGACGGGTTTGTCGACCGCGAATTCGGCACCGGCGCGGTCAAGGTCACGCCGGCGCACGACCCCAACGACTTCGGGATGGGTAAACGCCACAACCTCGCGCCCATCGTGGTGATGGACGGCGGCGGCAAGATGGACGGCGACATCCCCAAAAAGTATAGGGGGATGGACCGCTTCGATTGCCGCAAAGCGATAATAGAGGACTTGAACGCCGCCGGGTTAGTCGAAAAAATCGACGACCACGCCCACTCGGTAGGGCATTGCTACCGCTGCCACACCGTCGTCGAGCCCTACTACTCCGACCAGTGGTTCGTTCGGATGAAGCCCTTAGCCGAACCAGCCCTAGCGGCGGCGGTAAACGATGAAGTCCGCTTCTACCCCGCCCGCTGGAAGAAGACCTACGTCGATTGGATGGAGAACATCCGCGACTGGTGCATCTCGCGCCAAATCTGGTGGGGCCACCGCATCCCCGTCTGGTACTGCGGCTGCGGCGAGACGATAGTCAGCGAAGACGCGCCTACGCGCTGCCCCAAGTGCTCGTCGGCAAGCCTCACGCAGGACAGCGACGTCTTAGACACGTGGTTCTCCTCGTGGCTCTGGCCCTTCTCCACCATGGGCTGGCCCGACGAAAACGAGTTCATGAAAAAGTTCTACCCGACCGACGCCCTCGCGACCGCCCCGGAAATCCTCTTCTTCTGGGTTGCGCGCATGATAATGGCCGGCTACCGCTTCACAGGCAAGCTCCCCTTCACCGACGTCATCCTCCACGGGACGGTGCGCGACAAAACAGGGCGCAAGATGAGCAAGTCGCTGGGGAACTCGATAGACCCGCTAGAAATCATCCCCGTCTACGGCTCCGACGCGCTGCGCTTCTCGATGGTGATGATAACCGCGCAGGGCGCCGACGTCTTCTTAGGCAAGGACACTTTCGACATAGGCCGCAACTTCGCAAACAAACTGTGGAACGCGTCGCGCTTCCTAATCGGCAACATCAAAGAGGGCGTGGCCGCGGGGGCGCTTCCGCCTGCTAACAAGCTGAAAGCCGAAGACAAGTGGATACTCTCAAAGCTGCAGCACGCCATTAAGGATATGGACTCCGCGATATGCTCCTACCGGTTCAACGAGGCCTGCCACACAATATACGACTTCGCGTGGCACGAGTTCTGCGACTGGTACGTCGAGGCAAAAAAGGCGGACTTTTACCAAGACGAAGACGCGCCGCGCAAGGCGGACGCGCTATCGCTGTGCGGGTACGTACTAGCGTCAATCCTAAAGCTCCTGCATCCGATAATGCCGTTCATCACCGAAGAAATTTGGTCGCACCTGCGCGGAAAGATGACGTTTGAGGATGTTATCGACTCCGAAACAATAATGCTCGCGTCGTACCCAACCCCAAATGACTTGCTTGTCAACGACGCCGTAGAGGATAATTTTGATTTGCTGAAAGCTTGCGTCGTCGCGCTGAGAACTATCCGCTCCGAAAACAACATCCCGCCCGACAAAACTGGCACGGCGGTAATCATCCCCGCCGACAAAGACGCGGAGGCGTGGCTGAACTCGCAGACGCCAACAATAAACCTGTTCGCGAAGCTGTCGGAAACGGTAGTGGGCGAGTCCGCTCAAAAACCCGCGTTTGCGGGCTCGGCGGTGGTGCGGGGGAATCAGATATTTTTGTCTTTTGAGGGGCTAATTGACAAAAAGGTAGAGATTGACCGGTTGACAAAGGAGATTGCGAGGTTAAAGGCTATGGCGGCGGGGACAAAGGCGAAATTAGAGAGCGAAAACTTTGTTTCCAGAGCGCCGGCGGACGTGGTTGAAAAGGAGAAAGAGAAGTATCGGGGGATTGTTGTGAATTTGGAGAAGACGGAAAAGGCGTTGGGAGATTTAGGAATTTAAAATCAAAATCTTTTAAATCTTTTTCAGACGAAGCCTACGGCTTCATAACGTGTGGCGGCTAAAGCCGCCACACAAAGTCAACGTCAACATCAAAGTCAACGTCAACATCAAAGTCAACATCAACATCAAAGTCAACATCAACATCAAAGTCAACGTCAACATCAAAGTCAACGTCAACATCAAAGTCAACGTCAACATCAAAGTCAACGTCAACATCAAAGTCAACGTCAACGCCCAGGAGTCCCGTAATACGCCGATTGCCCCTCTATCAACTGCCCCGACGCCGACCAATTTTTTCCGTAATTGTTTTCAATCGCATCGTACCTGTCCCGCGCAAGTTCAATCGACCGTTTGTTCGTTGACGCAAGCCCAGGCCAGCCGGCGGCGGCGTTG
>JAIRUL010000128.1 GCA_031254445.1 Chitinispirillales bacterium | reverse complement strand
TGAAAAAGATTTAAAGATTTTAAAGATTTTAAAGATTTAAAGATTTAAAAGACTTTGACTTTGTTTAGCCGCCACACAAAGTCAAAATCAGTTCCTCTGCGCGATACGAACTTCTTACGTACGGTCCGCAAAACGCCTGCGTAAAACCCAAGCCAACCGCCGTCTCTTCATACTCTTTGAATTGCTCCGGCGAAACGAATTCTTTTACCGGCGCCTGTTTGCTTGACGGGCGGAGGTACTGGCCTATGGTTATTACTTGGCAGCCCGCAACCCTAAGATCCCGCATCAACTCCTCAACCTCGCTTGCCGTCTCTCCGAGGCCAACCATCATTCCCGACTTGACAACCGCCCGCCCGTCGTCCGCGGCGCGCTTTATAAGCTCCAGCGACCTGCCGTATATCGCCTGCGGGCGTATCTGCCGGTAGAGGCGGGGGACGGTTTCTATGTTGTGGTTGAGGACGTTCGGGCCGCTCTCTAGGACGGCCGCGAGCGAATCGGCCGACCCCTGAAAATCCGGTATCAGCGCCTCTATTGATACGCCTTGAACCTTATCCCGCAGGCGCCCGACCGCGTCCGCAAACGCCGACGCCCCGCCGTCGGGCAGGTCGTCCCTTGTTACCGATGTTATCACCGCATGCCTAAGCCCCATCCGCCGCGCGGCCTCGGCGAGCCGTTCCCCCTCGTCAGCGTCAACCGGCAACGGCGGCCCCTGCGTCACGCCGCAGAAAGCGCAGCCCCTTGTGCATACTTGCCCCAAAATAAGAAACGTTGCCGTGCCCCTGCTGAAGCACTCCCCGCGGTTCGGGCATTTCGCCTCGACGCAGACGGTGTTTAGGCCGCACGACGACAGCAGGCCCGCCACCTCGCCTTGGCGGCCCTCGAAGGCGAGCTTGCGCCTCAGCCACGGGGGAAACCTGGCGGCGCTACTCATACTTCTGCCGCATGCGCGTTGTTGGGATCCGCATCTGCTCCCTGTACTTGGCGACCGTCCGCCGCGCGGCGGGGATGTTTTCGCCTTTGAGGATGTCGGCTATGCTCTGGTCGGTGAGCGGCCTCTTTTGATCCTCGCCGCCAATGAGCTGTTTAATCCTGCTCCTTATGCGCTCGGCGGTAACGTCGAAGGCGACGACGACGCCCGCGCCGCCTACACCGCTTGAAATGCCGGGGGCGGCGTCCGGCGCAGCGCGTTGCCTGGGCTTCCGCGCGCCCCTCTCTTTGTTTATCGCCTCGGTGAAGAAGTATTTTAGCTCAAAAATCCCGTGCGGCGTCTGCGCGTACTTGTTGCTCGTCACGCGGCTCACCGTCGATATGTGCATGCCGATGTCGTCAGCTATCTCCTGCTGTTTCAGCGGGGCGAGGTTCGGCGGGCCCTTTTCAAAAAATATTTTCTGGCGCGCGATAATCGCGTACATGACCTTGAGCATCGTGGTGCGCCGCTGCTCTATCGACTTGATGAACCACGTGGCGCTGTTGAACTTCTCGCGCACGTAATCCTTGACTTCGCTCTTCGCGTTGCTGCCGCGCTTTATCATGTCGGCGTAGGCCTTGTTTATGTAGAGCGACGGGATCGAGCCGTCGTTGAGCGCCACGATGAACTTGCCGTCGACTTTCCTCACTATTAGGTCGGGGACTATGGCGGCGGACTTGCCGCCGCCGCAAGCGTAGCCGGGCTTCGGGTCTAAAGCCTTGATAACGTCTATCGCCCCCTGAACCTCGCGCGGCGAAACGTTTAGCTGCCGCGCTATCTCCGGGATCTTCAGCTTTTCGAATAACGCCCAGTGTTTCGCGACAATCGCCATCGCGAGGGAATCGCCCATGCCGCTGGCGCGCAGCTGCAGCGCCATGCACTCGCGCAGGTCGCGCGCGCCCACGCCCGCGGGGTCGAACCGGTGCAAAATATTCAGAGCCTCCTCGATCTCGTTCGGCGCGGCGTCCGTAAGCCCGGCGATGTCTTTATCCGTAAGCCGAAGGTAGCCGTCGTCGTCCAAGCTGTTTATGAGGAATTGAACGAGCAGCTTTATCCGCTCGCTAATCTTCTTCTCCGAGAGCTGATCTAGGAGCCGCTCGTCAAGCGTCTCCTCGTAGACGGCGGCCGGCTCGTAGCGCTCCTCGTTCGGATCGGCCTCCTCGCTAAAGGTGCCGCCCACGTCAAACCCCTCGTCAAGGTACTCCTCCCAATCGATGCTCTCCTCGCCCCCCTCGAGCTCTTTTAGGTACTCGTCGGCCTCGTCGCGCTCCCTATCTTCGTCCTGCTCCGCGCTCTCGGAGCCTTCGGGCTCCGCGTCCATCGCCATGTCCTCTTCGATTTCTAAGAGCGGGTTCTGCTCAAGCTCGGCGCGGAGCAGCTGCTCAAGCTGCAGCGTGTTCACCTGCAGCAACTTGAGAGACTGTATCATGTTGAATGACAGTTTCTGCTGAAGCCGCTGCGACAGTTCTAAGCCGAGGTTCACGGGTCTCTCCGAAAGCTGGTGTTTTGAAAATTGCGCGCCTATATAAAATATAGATTATGCGGGGGCGGGAAGGAATGATGCGGCTCGGAAAAGTTAGGCCGCCGCGCCGGCACGGTATAGACGGCGGCTATCCATCCCCTATGCGCCCAATAAAATTAATGGCGCGCTCCACCGCCGGCCCCAAGTACACCGGCAAAAAATAGCCGCCAAGCCGTGGGCGGGCGGGTGTAGGGGCAGGCGACGGGGCGTTGTCACGAGGCTGTAATGGGTAAAAACAGTGTTTTTTCACCGTTTTTATGTATTTTTGCATAATTGTATAGTTTTTATACATTTTTATGTTGTTTTTTATACTATATTCTATATATTGCTGTAGTTTCTTGTTGACACTATAATTACTATGCGGAATTCCGCAGAACCCCCATAAATTGTTCTTAAGGAGAACAAAAATGACGAAGGCTTGCGCGTTGCCGGACACGGGGATAGCAGAATTTACGTTCGAGGACGGATTTGAGGCTGTTCAGCGTTCTATGATACCCTCTGTCGCAATCCCGAGTTTGAGAACGCCAGCGGTCTGCGCAACAATTATTTTCATATAGGCAACCCTTCCGCAACAACCCCCGCAAGCTCGCCAAACGCATACAGCGGGATATCAAACAACCGCCCCGTCTTCTTGTAATCGGCAAGCGATGTCCGCACCTCCGCCTCGGGGCTAAATTTTTCTCGGTAGACCGATAGGCTCTTCGCCTTTAGGTTCGTGGCGGCCTTGGCCTCCACGGGGATTATGCGGCTGCCGATTTGCAGCACGAAGTCTACCTCCGCCGTCGCGCCGTCGTTCGCCCAGTACGCGGTCTCGGAGTTTTCTAAGAGCTTCGCCTCTTGGCAAACGTATTGCTCCGTTAGCGCGCCCTTAAACTCTTTGAAGAGCGCGTCGCCCTCTAGTATTACCCTAGCGTCAAGCGCCGACATCGCCGACAATAGCCCGACATCGCAGAGGAAGAGCTTGAACGCGCCGGTGTTCGCGTAGGCCATTATGGGCGGCGCGGGCTTCGAGACGCGCGGGATTTTGTGTATCAGCCCGCAACTAGAGAGCCACTCAAGCGATATTTCGAACGTGGACGCGGTCGCGTTCTTTTGCGCCTCCTTGTAGATGAACTTCTTATTCTCCCGCGCAAGCTGCGCAGGGATAGACGCCCACAGCTGCCGTACCTTTTGCAGGTGGCTTATAGGGATGTGCTTCGAGAAATCCTGCTGGTAGGAGTTCAGGATGTCGTTTTGTACCTTCCGCGCTATGGTGAAGTCGCGGCCGCTAGAAAATTCCCTCACGGCTTCCGGCATCCCGCCGACGTAAAAGTACATTTTCAGGCAATGCGCCAACTTGTCACGAAACACCCTCACAAGCCCCCAATCCAATCTCTTTACCAACGCGCACAATTCCTCCTCGCCAATCGCCGTGAGGAACTCCGAAAAACATAGCGGGTATAGGTTCAGAAACTCAACCTTCCCCACCGGAAACGATTCGCCCGGATGCAGCGAAAGGCCGAGCATGCTGCCGGCGGCGAGGATGTCGTGTTCGGGCGCGCGCTCGTTAAAGTACTTGAGCGAGGCCAGCGCGTTTGGGCAATCCTGAATCTCGTCGAAGGCAATTAGCGTCTCCCCCGGACTGATCCGGCACCCGGCCTCAAGCTCAAGCCCCGCCAAAATCCTGCCGACGTCCATGTCGCCGGAAAACAGTTCGCGCATCCTAGAATTCTTCTCGAACCATATGTAGGCGACGCTTTTGTACCGCAAGCGCCCAAACTCCCGCATAAGCCACGTCTTGCCCACCTGCCGCGCCCCGCTGATAATGAGCGGCTTGCGCGACGGCCTAGACTTCCAACCGGACAACGCCGAAAGCGCCAATCGGTGCATTTTCCAAAGCCCTTTCCGCAGCTTTGGCGGCTGCTTTACGATGATTCGGGGGCGATACCTATAATATACCTCATTGGGGACGAAAATGCAAGGTTTTTGTGATTTTCGTTGGCAAAACATTGGTGTAACAATGTTTTTTCGTTGGCAAAAGATGCGTATTGTGGTGGTTTTTCGTTGGCAAAAGCTGTTTTAGAAAGGTCTTTGATGACAACGAGCTAGATCGAACCGCAACTATTAAGAAATACTTAATAGTTCAAAACGAAGGCGGCCGGACGGTTTCAAGGGATGTGGATCACTACAACCTCCAAGCCATTGTCGCCATCGGCTTCAAGGTGAACAACGAACGCGCCGTGCAGTTCCGCAAGTGGGCAAACCAAATAGTCAAAGACTACACCATCCAGGGATGGTCCATAGACGCGGAGCGCCTAAAGCGCGGCGGCTCGGTTTTAGACGGCGAGTACTTTGACCGGCAGCTTGAAAAAATCCGGGAAATCCGCCTCTCCGAGCGCAGGTTCTATCAGAAAATCGCCGACATCTACGCAACCTCGCTCGATTACGACCCCGCCGCCAAGGCGCCCCGTTGACTTCCCCGATAGCCGCGTAGTATTTTATACATTATGGCCGCAATAGACGTGCAAAACCTCTGCCGCTCTTTCGGGAAGAGCGCCGTTTTAAGCGACGTCTCTTTGCGGGTCGAGCCGGGCACCATTTACGGCCTCGTCGGGCTGAACGGCGCGGGGAAGACGACGCTTATCCGCGTGCTTCTGGGGCTTTTGCGCAAGGGCGGGGGGAGCGTCTCGGTAGGCGGGTTCGACCCTTGGCGGCACGAGCCCGCGTACTATAGGGCGGTGGGGGTGGCGCTCGAGAGCGACGGGTTTTGCGGGAACCTCGGGGTGCGGGACAACCTGCGGCTGTTCGCGGCGGCTAAGGGGGTCGCGCGGGCGGAGGCGGAGCGGTACTTCGAGGAGCGCTTCGGGGGGACGGAGATATTCGCGTCGGCGCGCAAGGTGAAGTTTCTCTCCCGCGGAGAGCGCGCGCAGTGCGGGCTTGCGAGGGCGTTTTTGGGGTGGCCTAGCGTATATTTCTTCGACGAACCTGCCGCAAGCTTAGACATCAGGGCCTACGGGCACTTCAAGGAGATGGCGCGGGAGGCGAAGGCGCGCGGGGGCGCGGTTCTAATAAGCTCGCACCAGCTCGAAACGCTCGACGACCTATGCGACCGCGTGGGGATACTTAAAG
>JAIRUL010000157.1 GCA_031254445.1 Chitinispirillales bacterium | reverse complement strand
ACAGCGCGTATTGATCGGCGATGAACTTATGCTCCGTCCAGATATAGTGTTCTTTCCTCTCGTTAGAAATAATCATCTCCGGAACTATATGCGCCTCTCCTACGCGCACCATTTCATATAGTTCCGTTAAATTCGCGTTTTTGCCGTTGACGACAACGAACGCAAGCCCGGTCAGTTCCTCTACCTCGCGCAGCACGTCAAAGACAAGGCCGTCCCATTTCTTTTCATAGGTATTGTAAAAATCGATAGGATAATTAAAATACCGCGCCACCATCGGTACCGAAGCGGTGTTTCGCAGATACGCCCTTTCTTCCTCGCTGAGGCGGGCAAAGAGCTTGTGCCTGCGGTACTCGTTGTTTCCGGCTTGATAGAGGCCGGCCAAATAATGGCGCGTACCGCCATGACGCAAGGCTTTTTGCACTACGCTTACAACCTGCGCAAGCTCCGGGGATTGGGTGGAGAGGGAAACGGAGCTGTAAACCATCGGGAAGAATGCCTCGCTCACAACATTCCCGTAAGCGATAAACGACGCTTCCGAGATGTCCGCCGAGATGAAGGCGTCGGCTTCGCCGCTCGCGAGCGCCTCGTAGGCCTCGGGGAAACCGCTCACGAAAACCGAATCGAAAGACATTTCCGCAGCCGCGTTGACGGCGGCGAACGCTGCGGAATTTTTCAGAAAGGCAAAGCGCGGCGGGCGCGAGCCGGCGATTATGGAAATCGGCGGCGCGCCCGATATGCGGAAGAGCGCAAGCGACCGCACCGCAATGGCGTCCGTCATTAAATAGGAGGCCCGCCGCTCGTCGGTAGCCATCAAATCGCCGGTAAAGTCGATCTCCCTCCGCTCAAGGCCGCCTATCATATCGCTCCAAGCGTAGAGCGCGGGATTGAAGCTTATTTGGAAGAGGTTAGTCAGCCATTCGCAAAACAGGGCGGAAAAACCCATGACCTCGCCGCCGCTTTTAGCGTCAAAAAACGCCTCGGCGGTCGGCGGCATCCCGTAGACAAAAGAGCCGTATTTCTTTTGCAGCGCCTCTATGGCCGCAATCTCCTCCGCCGTAATGTCTGGAATATCCCGAAACGACGCAAACGGCGATTCTGCGCCGATAGGCTCAGGCGGACGCTGCGCTTTGCCGCATCCAAAAAGAGCTGCGGAGACGGCCGCGGCGGTAATTAACGCAGTTGTGATTGTTTTAATCCGCATACAACATTCCTTTTTCACTGCTCCTTCGATTTATCACCAACCAACTGCTTAACAACCAAATCCAGACCCATCACATTGAACGGCTTCGGTAAATACGCGTTGAAGCCGTTGCTCAGAAACATCTCTTCGTTTCCGGCGACGGCGTTGGCAGTCAGCGCTATGATCGGGATATTTTTTGCGTACTCCGTGCCCATGGCGCGGATTGCCCTGGCCGCCTCTATACCGTCCATCCCGGGCATCATGTGATCCATGAAAACAGCGTCATACGCCGGCGCGGCGGCGGCGATTAGATTAACCGCGTCCTGCCCGTTCGTTACGCAGTCCACCTGCATCTTGTACTTGCGCAACATGCCCGCCGCCACGTCAAGGTTGGTCGTGAAGTCGTCCACAACAAGCACCCTTGCGTGACTCAAATCGGCGCGCGCTAATTTTTTATGCATCAACTTCTTTTTATCCGAATAGCTGAAACTGCGGAGGCTCTCCACCGTTTTCCTGCCTATAGGCCCGTCGCCGACAAACCCTTGCCGGATTCGCACATGGAACGTTGTCCCGACGCCATATTCGCTATCAACCGTTATTTCCCCGTCCATTATCTCTATAAACTTTTTGGTAATGCTAAGACCTAGGCCCGTCCCCTCGATTTCTCGGTTTGCGCGGGTGTCAACCTGATTATAATCGGTAAAGAGCTTCGCGATGTCTTCTTTGCGTATGCCGATCCCTGTATCGCTTATATAGAATAAAAGCCACACAATATCATCTTCGCGACGGCTATCGACGCTTAACGTAACGCTACCCTCTTTTGTATATTTGAAGGCGTTGCTGAGGAGATTATTGAATATCTGTTTTACGCGAAGGTCGTCGCCAAAGAGCGTGCGCGGCATATCGTCGTTAACATACAAATCGAATATTATGGGCTTATTCTCGATGCGCATTATGTTGAGCGTGATAATGTCGTTTAGGAGGCTTGGCACATCATACTGCACCGGCACTAACTCCAATTTGCCGGACTCGATTTTGGAAATGTCAAGCACGTTGTTGATAATCCCCGTTAGGGTATTGCCGGCCGTGTTTATTTTTTCCATCGATTCTTTTATGCTTGCCGTTACATCGGTTTCTTCCATCATAAGGCCCGTAAGCCCGACGATTACGTTCAAGGGCGTCCGCATTTCGTGGCTCATGTTGGCGACAAAGCGGCTCTTTGCCTCGGAGGCGCTCTTCGCATCCTCCTCTATGGCCTTCCTTTGGGTTATCTCCCGCGCCATGCCCACAAGCCCAGTTATCTTGCCGTCTTGGATAATCGGCGACTTTATTGTCTCAAAAAGGATCTGTTTCCCATCAAAAGACGGTATGATCTCTTCAACTGTGACCGATTGTTTTTTGTCGAAAACCTGATTGTCAACGGCCATATAGCGCTCGGCGAAATCTAAAGACACCCCTAAGGCCACCGGGGTTTTGCCGATGATATCCGACCTACTAATGTTAAAATGTTTTTCCATGCTTGCGTTGAATTCCGTAAACCGCGACTTCGGATCGGTGCGGAATATTAAATCCGGCGTGGCGTCAAGGATGGCGGTAAGGGTGGACGTTTGCTCCGCGACTAGTTTAGCAAGCCGCTTCCTATCGCCGCGGTTTCGGTAAAATAGGGCTAGTATCAAAACGAGTATAACCAGC
>JAIRUL010000280.1 GCA_031254445.1 Chitinispirillales bacterium | reverse complement strand
TTCCAGAATTCGCCCCGGCGCAAGATTTCCGCTCAGCTTGAGCCTAAAGAAAAGCCCACCGCCCAAAGCTTTATGCACGAGACCGAGGCCGTCGCCGTGCTTAACCACCCGAACATCGTCACCGTGTTCGACGTCGGCGAGTACGAAGAATATCTGTACATCACTATGCAACTGATAGAGGGCGAAAGCCTGCTGTCGCTTATAAGGCGCAAGCTCCGCCACCCCGTGCCGTCGCAGCGCTTTATCGACACCCATGTTGCGCTGCGGTGCATGGCGCACACGCTCGACGCGCTAACATACGCCCACAGCGAGGGCGTCGTCCACCAAGACGTAAAACCTGGCAACGTCCTAATCGAAAAGGCGAGCGGGCGGACGTTTCTCGTAGACTTCGGAATCGCGCGGACAGAGCTCACGGAAGACGAATCAAAGTTCGTCCACGGCACGCCCGCCTATATGCCGCCCGAACAGGCGCGCGGCGAAGCGACAGACCCGCGGGCCGACATCTTCGCCGCCGGGGTCACGTTGTGGGAGTGCCTTGCCGGGAAGCTGCCGATACAAGCGCTGCCGGCGATAACGCTAGTAAAGGTAAAGGCCAAGAACCCGCAAGCGTTCTTTGAGATGACGCCAATGGAGAGCAGCGCAAGGATAGACGCCGATATGGAAACTATCATCAAAAAAGCAATCGCATGCGATAGGGATGATAGGTATGACGACTGCGGTACGTTTCTAGATGATTTGCGCGGGTACGCGGATAAGAAGCTTGGGGTAAGGATATAGCGGCGGCGCGCGTTACAAATTATTATGTACGAATTGATTGCTATCAATCCACATAAACGGTATCTTGGACACTAACATCAACAAAAAATGCGAAAGGCGGAGAGACTATCACTATGGGCTTGGGCGACAAAACAATAAAATTCTTCGTTGACATCCTATGTAAAACTCCACGCGCGACTTATCACGAAGAGCTGATTGCGGAGAGACTCGCAGGCTTTGCGGCCGAGCGCGGGCTTAAACATCTTCGCGACGGGAAGAATAATATTATAATTTATAAACCTGCTACCGGCAAATACACAAATACTTCAACGCCCGTAATCCTACAAGCCCATACCGACATGGTCTGCGTTCCGGTCTCTGCCGATTTCAGCTTGGGTATCGACGCCTACCTTTCCGAAGAGCACCGGATGACAGGCCGCAGCGCGGCCACCGGCAAAAAGACGTCCCTTGGGGCGGATAATGGGATCGGCGTCGCAGTTATATTGGAGGTATTGGACGGCGGGAGTTATATCATACACCCTCCAATCGTAGCAATATTCACCGCAGAAGAAGAGTGCGGGCTTACCGGCGCGAGGGACATATCGAAAGACGATATTGTCAACATCGCGCCCGGGCTTAATTTTAGGAACGCGAAATTTATCAACCTCGACGACGGGCGGCACGGGCAGTACAGCGTGGGATGCGCCGGCTCGGTCAACGCCGTCATAAAAATCCCTATCGAACGTAACAATTCGTTACCCGAAAATCCATCGTTCTTTGAATTGACTGTTTCCGGTTTGACCGGCGGCCATTCCGGCTTGTCCATACACGAAATGCGCGCCAACGCGAACGTGTTATTGTGCGATGCCGTCCGTAGAATCATATACTCCGGGATCGACGTATCCGTTGTCAAACTCGCCAAATGCGGCGACGCGGCCAACGCGATACCGTCCAACGCATCGGCAATAATCGCCGCGCCGCGGACGCAAAGCGGGAAGTTAGGCCAAACCGCCGCTATGATTGAGAAAATATTTAGGGATAGGCACCAATCAACAGACCCCAATCTGCGCGTTGACACGCCAACCATAACCAACCGTATCGACACAACCGCCCCGTATTCCAAAAAAACGCTCTCCGCGCTCCTATCCATCGCGGCATCCGTCCCCGACGGCCTGCTAACTTGGAGCGCCAATATGCCCGGTTTAGCCGAAACCAGCTCAAACCTCGGCATCATAGCCGACGATGGGGAGAGCATCGTGATAACATGCATGGTAAGGAGCTCGGTCGACGCGCTGCGCGAACTTGTCGCCGACGACATGCGCGGGATATGCGCCGCCCACGGCGCGGGCTTCGAATCGTCAAGCCGCTCGCCCGGATGGGCCTACAAGGCGGAGAACCGCTTGCGAGACCTATTCCTCGATAAATACAAAAAGCTCTTCGGCGCCGACGGCGCCGCCTCCGCGGTCCACGCCGGTTTGGAGTGCGGCCACTTCGCCGCCAAATTCGCCGAATTCGACGGCATGGACTTCATCTCCTGCGGCCCCACGATCGCAGACATACACGGCATAAACGAAACCCTTCACACCGATACAGTGCCAAAATTCGTAAAGCTGCTCGCCGCCGTGCTTGAGGATTGCTGATAAAATAATTTATACTGTTTTTATCGGCGCATAATGTATATTACCACGCATAGTATAAATACCAGCAGCCATACCAAGATACTATGACTTACCGCCCATAAACCGGAATCGCCCGCTATGCCGGAAAACAAACCCGACGTTTGGCTCAAAAACGCCGCCGCCATCGCGCGCCAGTTCCTCACCCTCTTCAACGGCTCCATGCTCTACGGGTGCGAACACCCAAACACCGCGAAGAACGCCGCCGCCTTTGCCGACCTCATAAACGGCTGCTTCGGCGGCCGCCAACTGATTACAGTCATCTCGCACAACGGGGCGTTCCTGATAGAAGAGTGGCCCGTCGACAAGTCGTTCAACGCCGGCAGGCTGCTGAAGCACTTTGAGGCGCTCAAGCTCACCTCCGTCTCTTTCGAGCGGGGCGTAGGGGCCGACAGCATCATACAGCTCGCCGGCCTCGCCGGAGACGCGCACAACATCGAGGTTTGCAAAAACGGAATCGCGGAGGCGGCGCGGAGCGGCTCCATCAGCCGCGTGAGGATTAACTACGTGCTATACGGCAAGATCATGGCCGACGAGGTCGTCATGAAAGGATCGGACGCCGCCGCAGCCAACGCCGCAAGAGGGGCGGCCATCTCGGGCGGCGGCGCGTCAAACATCTCTACCGCAAACCTCAGCCGCGAGGCCGCCGCGCAGATAGAGCAGGTGCTCACGCTCTCCGCGCTCTTAGAAAAACCCGAAGCGGTCTCCGCCGCGCTGGCGCAGACAGACACAAAGCTCCTTCATGCCGAACAGCTGCGGGGCGCGTTCGGCAAAATCAGGGGCGAGATAGACTCGTCGCAGACCCACAACATAGACGAGCTCTTAGCGTCGCTCAATACCCTGAAAACAGACCTCTACGAGGCAATAGAGGTGCAAAAAACAACCGGCAAGATGATGCGTTCGGCGGCAATGATCAACAAAGAGCTGAGCGACCTCACCGCGCACGCAATCGTCAAGCTGATAAAAGAAGAGTACAAATCCGGCAAAACGCCGCTAAACCGCTTGGCTCACACCATCCGACGCATGATGCCGGCCAGCGCGGAGCTCATGAGCATCCTCCCAAGCATGAAAGAGACGCTCCTATCCGAGGGGATGAGCCTAAGCGAATACTTAGAGCTAGTCAGGGCGCTCGGGCTAAAGATAGAGAGCGAGTCGCTCTCCGACACACTGAAAAGCGCCGCCGAATCCATAGGCGCCTCCGTCTCCGACTTAGTATCCGCCATACAGTCAACGCCCGAAGAGGCCGCGAGCCTCATACTCTTAGCCTCCGAAATACGCTCAAGCGCCGACGACGGCGCCTCCGGGCTGCCTGACGCGCTCACCCGTTACATAGAAGACATCTGCTCCAAAATGGCCGTAGACACGTGCCGCGCCGACAGCCGCCACGACAGCAACTCGCTAAAAAAAGTTCTAGCGCAGCTAGAATCGCAAATGTACTCGCAACTGTCAAAGCATGGCGTCCCCGCGCCCGTCTTAGCAAACGTAAAACAGCGCCTAAACGACAACTTCAACGAGACGTTCACGGCTGCAAACGACAACTTCGCGGAAACCAGCAACGCGCGCCCGCGCGCACACACGGCAAACCGGAAAAAGGGCGGCGGCAAGCTAAAAATGCCATCGGAGTCGCTCAATGCGCACAACCTGCTCTTCCTCATAAACAAAGAGATAAAGCGGAACCTGCGCTACAAATCGCCATTCTCGACTATCACCGTGTCAATGGAAAAAATCGTCTCGCCGGACGGAACGCGCCCGCTAAAGCCCGAAGACACCGCGGAGATGCTCCCCCAACTCTTCAACTGCGTAGAATCCATGCTGCGCGACGTAGACCTAATAGGCACCATAGGCGCGGAGGATACGCCGGAGCTGTTCCTGCTCTTGCCGATGACGGACGCGGAGGGAACCGCAATAGTGAAAGAGCGGATAATAAAAGCCGCAGCGGAAAGCACTTTCTCGGCGGCAGGGGAAACGGTGGCGGCGGAAGTGAAAGTTTCTATCACAACGCCAAATGAAAAGACTAAAGACCTGAGGAGCTATTTAGCGGCGGCGCGGGAAAATCATGTGGAGGGTACTTTTTAAAATATGAGCCCTATGGGGGCGCAAAAACCGGTATGTCAAAATCAACTTGCCAACTCACTTTACAACCGCCTCATAAACCAACGTCCTTCCCCTGCTTAAATCAAGGATTCCTAACGTACCTTTGGATTTTTTGGTTGATAGCGCTTTTCCTCTCTTGCCGTCGATGTCTAACGGGAAAATTTGCATCTTCTTGCCGCCCGCTTTTTTGACGGTCAATTTGCCGTTTACCGCTTGCGTTAACACTTCTCCGGCTCCGGCGTTTTCTAGTTGGGTTCTTGTTGGGTCGTATGCTTGGCCCTTCATCTTCGCAGGGCCTGTTGCTACTATATAAAAACGCTTTGACGATATTAAGTCCAAGCCATCCGCCGAGACGATGAAGATTGACGCGTGCGCGTTTGATACTTCGCATTTGAACATCGGGAAGTCAAACAGCGCGCCGCCTATGAAGCCGCTCGCGCCTTGTACGCGCGGGGCATCTATCCGCATATAGCCCGTTTTTCCGTTGACCATCAGCTCGCCGGTCTCCGAGCGGATGGCGTTGCTGTCGCGGTCAAAGTATTTGCTGTATTGGCCTACGTCCCCGCGCGGCTTGCCGTCGAACGTTTTGGCTACCTTGGTTACGAATGGCAGGTGGTAGTTGGCCTCAAGCGTTTCCGAGTAATTGGGGATGCCTAAATACTGAGCCTCCGAAATTGACTCCACGACAAGCCCCGGCGCAGCCGACACGTCGCCCCTCAAAAAGAGCGGCGCGGCCATCACCCACTGCGCTACGTCTTCCGGCTGCACCGACAGCTTGTAGTTTAGGATGCGGTCTACACCTAACGCATGCAGGTTAAAATCAAACTGTAAAATCCCGCTCCAGCCCTGCAACGCCCCGTATGCGGCAATGAGCGGCACACCCTCTAATACGTACTCGTTGGGGTAGCAGTGGTTCCACTCGGTAATAATGAACGGCTTGCCGTCTACGCGGTAGTACGACTTGTTTTGGACGACGCTCGCCTTGGGGTTTTTGAGCTGCGAGCGGTTGTGAAACGGCGCCTCAAGTATCCTGTCCCAATCGCCGCCTAATTTCCAAACCTGCGGGTGATCCCAATAGTCGTTTGAGCAGACGATATCAAGCTCGGCGTTATCCTTTAACATAGCCAATAGCGGCAGCGGCATATTGCTCCCAGCGAGCGGGTAGCGGCACCCGGCCTTGCGGAGGCGGTCGCGCATATCGTGGAAATAATTTGTCTCTAATTCTGACAAAAACCGTATCGATTCTCGCACATCCCCGTCGGGCGATTTGAGCTTGAGGCGCGGGCGGTCGTCTTTCCAGTCGAGTCCGAAAGTTGCTAAATTTTTATTGGCGGATGCCCGTGTAGAGTCTGATTCTGTCAACTTTGACCCCTTTTTCAGCCATTCTTCCCACAACCCCTCAAGCTCCTCCCTATACCGCGGCGTTAGTATGTCACCCGAAAACGCGCTGAAAATCGTCGACTCGTTGATAAGCTCCGACGCGGCTATCGCCGGCTCGTCTTTGTACGCCGCGCCGGTGAATTGGTTGACGTGATTCAGCAAATTTTCGTTGTACTCCTTTTGCAACTCGATAATTTTTTTTGAGAAGAAACCGACCTGCTTTCCGCCAAGGTCGGGGGGCCGGTTTTCGACGCCGTCCGCCTCGGTAAAATCCCTATGTACGAGAAAGTCGAGGAATATATAAATTCCCCGCTCCTTGCAGCGCGATATCAGGTAGTCTAACTGCCGCATCGACTCCTTTGAAAAACCGCGCGTCCCTTTTGCGTTGCCAAAAATATTCGGCGTTGTCCACGGGGCGTCCATGTGGTGCAGCCTCAGCATGTTGCACCCCATCTTCGCGAGGCGGGCCACGGCGGAGTCAATCTTCGCATCCGGCGCGAAGCAGTCCATCGCCACGAGATTCGTTCCCCAAAAGCGCGCCGGCGTACCGTCTTCAAAAAATAGCCCGCCATTCTTGACGGTGAGGAACCCGTGCTTGCCGGCCGGCGCGTCTAAAAGCCCCGACCAATCGACGTAGTGGCTCCCCGTAGCGCCTGGCTTCGCCGGGAGCGCGTACCACTCCCCCTCGTCCGTCACGCCCGTCAGCCTGCCGGCGCCTAGCAACTCTCCCTTGCGATTTTTTATCGCGAGCGCAATATCGTCAAAGTGCGCCGCGCCGACGGCGTTGCCGAGCGCACACTGCAGGACGACAGTCCGCGCCGGCCCGGGAACCATGTAATCGCGTTTGAAATGGGTCCAACCGGTCGTTCCCACCGCCTGCCCCGCGACCGGCGGGTAACCGCCGACAAGCTTTCCAAGCTCGTCGCGAAATTCAATGGATATCCGCGCGTTCTCCCACGCCTCAACGCCACGAACAACGCTGTCCGTCTTAATCCACCCCGAAACGAAAACATTCGCCGCCCCCTCGGGCAACGCAATTACCTGATCCGCCCCGCTCCACTTGACCTCGTCGTTGCGAATGCTCAACCCGGCCTTGCCGCTGCGGGCCACAGCCCCCACTCCGCCGCCCCAAACGTTCCACCCTTTACCGCCTTCTTCAAAAGACGGGTTGACAAGAAGGTTATTAACGTCAACATCGGCTGAAAAACACGCGCTGACGATAACCAATACCGCCAATAGGGAATCTTTATTGGTGCGTGTACACATAGCGCTGGTTTTTGTCCTTTCGTGGTATGGCTTTTATAATGGATATTAATATCTACGCATAGATAAAATATAATATAATGAATATTGACTTTGCTTTTTAATTCTATTATATTTTTATGACACATACGTTTCTATAATTTAATCAAATTAACCCAAATTGTCAAAAAAACAAGTAAACCGACAGACCATGAGCAAAAACATAATACTGATAGGCTTCGCCTCCAGCGGAAAATCCACCACCGCCGCAGCGCTTCGCGAGCGGACGGATTTGCGCCACGTCGACCTTGACCGCGTGGTTGAGGAGCGCTACGAACGGCGGCACGGGATGCGCCTCGCCGTCCGCCACGTATTTTTAGAGGTTGGCGCCGACGGCTTCGAGGCGTTAGAGAGCGACGCGCTAAGGTCTCTGTCGAATATGCGCTCCTCCGTCCTCTCGACCGGCGGGCGCACGCCGATGAGCGAAGAGTGCCGGACGCTTTTGAAGCAGCTCGGAAGCATCGTCTACCTGCGGTGCGGCGCGGACGCCGCCGTTTCGAGGATGACGAGGAAGGGCGCGCCGGTCTCTATGGGGAGCACGCCGGAGGAGATCGCCGCCGAGTGGTCGCGCCGCGACCCCGTCTACTCCGCGCTAGCGGACATAATAGTAAACAACGAGTCGCTAACGCCGGACGAAGCGGCCAAAACGATATTGAAAGAGCTGCATCAAAATTTTTAACCTAGATTCCGCAGTTAAAATTTGCATTTATTAGTATTTGTGTAGTATTTTCAAT
>JAIRUL010000194.1 GCA_031254445.1 Chitinispirillales bacterium | reverse complement strand
GCGCGGCTTACGCCGTAGAGTATCTTTCCGAAAAAATCTATTTGCCGGTAGAATTGGATTTCGAAGACGGCTATTTCGCCGCCGTCTATCTTGGCTTTCAGGTCTACGCGGTTGAGCTTTGCCTCCTCGTCGTCCTTGTTGCCCTCGCTTTCGAGAAGTTCCAGCACGAAGACATTGCGCCCTAAAAGCTCGCTTAGGAACCCGCTAAGGATGCCGAAGTTCGCCTTGTCGCGCAGCATGCGTTTTATCGCGTAGTCGAACGAAATAATGGCGCGGTCGCCCATTGTGTTTTTCTCCTTGTTATAAATATAGTAAAAGCCCGTCCGGCGGCGCGGGTTTTATTTTTGCCCCTACGCGCTTAGAAGCATATGCGCCCCTCTATGTTCGCGAATTTGGCGGGGCCTATGCCTTTGACTTTCATGATATCCTCTTTCTTTTTGAAGGGGCCGTGGGCTCTGCGGTATTCTATTATATTGGCGGCGAGCGCGGGGCCTATGCCTTTTATGGTTATTAGGGCGGGTTCGGCGGCGGCGTTTATGTCGACGCAGGGCTGGGCGGCGGGTTGCGCGGGCGTTTTGGTTTTCGGCTTCGGCGGCGCTTTCGTTGGCGCGGGCTGTTCCGCGCTGTCCGCGGCGGCGGGCGGCGGCGCGGTTTTGCCCCCGCCTACCGCTATCACCCCGACTTCCCCGGCGCTAAGCAGCGTGTCTAAGCGCGCCTGTCGGCCGTCCGCGCCTATGGCGATGGGCAGCGACCGCGGCGGCGCGCTGTCGTCGGCTTTTGTGTTCCCCGTCCCGGTTGCGGTTATAACGAGGGTCCCTGCGCTTACGGCGAGGGTGAGAATGGAGATGGCGTTAGGCCACCTCACGCCCCCCCTATTACCTTGGGCACGGCGAAGTGGCCTTTCTTGACCGAGGGGCCGTTTGCGAGCAGCGCCTCCGGGGCCAGCGACGGGACCTCGTCGTCGCCGCGCGTGGGGTCGTGCGGCGGGATCACGTAGCACGTGGGCTCCACGCCTTCGATGTCCGCGGCGTCTAACTGGTCGACGTACTCGAGGATCGAGGCCATCTGCGCGGTCAGCGCGGGGATCTCGGCGTCGGGGAGGTCGAGGCGGGCGAGGGCGGCGACGTGGAGGACTTGGGACTTGTCTATCATTTGTTTTTTCCTTTTAATCTTTTAATCTTTTAGTCTTTTAGTCTTTTAGTCTTTTAAAATCAAAATCTTTTAAATCTTTTTCAGACGAAGCCTACGGCTTCATAACGTGTGGCGGCTAAAGCCGCCACACAAAGTCAAAATCAAAGTCAAAACACCGGTACTCCGCCCGATAGGCACGGGCGTTGCACGCAACGCCCCTACAAAGTCAACATCAAAATCAAAACCATCCACACCGCCGTCTTTGACTTTGACGTTGACGTTGACTTTGTGTGGCGGCTTTAGCCGCCACACGTTATGAAGCCGTAGGCTTCGTCTGAAAAAGATTTTAAAGATTTAAAAGATTTTAAAGATTTAAAAGATTTAAAAGATTTTAAAGATTTAAAAGATTTAAAAGATTTAAAAGATTTAAAAGGCTTTAATACAATATGCCTACAATATACTATAATTACTCTAGTTTCGCAAACTTCGCCATCAATTTTCTTCTAACGCCGTCGCTAAACAAGACTGTGATTTTCATATCCGCCCCAAACCCGCTGATGCCCACTATTCTCCCGCGTCCGTACATTTTGTGGGTTACGGTTTGCCCCATGCGGTACTGCGGCTCGGCCTCTTGGGAGAAGTCGTCGTATGCGCGGGCGGCGGTTGCGGCTTTGGGGCGCTCCTCCTCGAACGGTTCCCGCGGGGCGGCGTTGGGTTGGCTATTCGGGAACCCGCGGGCCGGGCGGCTTGGCTGCGCCCCCCGGAGCGCTTGGCCCGCAGGCTCAATGCCCGCTCCGGCTCCGAAGCGCGGGGCGCCGTTCGAGAAAGCGTAGAGCTCCTTTGGGACATCGTCTAGGAAGCGCGAGGGATCGCTTGGGATTATGCTGCCGAAGCGGAAGCGCTGGTCGGCATACGAGCACTCTAGGGCGTCCATCGCCCTTGTGCTGCCTACGTAGAAGAGGCGGCGCTCCTCCTCTATCTTGTTCTCGTCGCCTATGTTTTGGCGCGAGGGGATGATGCCGTCCTCTACGCCGACCAAGAAGACGGCCCTAAACTCTAGCCCCTTGGCGCTGTGCAGGGTCATGAAGTTGACGGCGTTGTCCTCGCGGTTCCAGCCGTCCAGGTCGCTTGCGAGCGACACCTCCTCTAAGAAGTTGGACAGCGCGCCGTCTTTATTCTCCTGCTGCCACGCGGCGAGCGCGTTCATGAGCTCGTTTACGTTCTCCACGCGCGCGGCCTCCTCCTCCGACGCGGCGGAGCGCTCGGCCAGCATGTCCATATAGCCGCTAAGGGTCAGCAGCTCGGACAATATGTCCACCGGCGCGGCTTTGGCCTCCACGGACTGCGTTAGGGCCTCGTACAATTCGCGCAGGTCGGCAAAGCCCTTTTGCGAGCGGGAGCTGAGCAGCTCCGCCTGCCCCGCCGCCACCGTCTGCAAGAGCGACAGGCCCCTCTCCTTGGCCACGGACGACAGCAGCTCTTTCGCCTTGTCGCCGAGGCCCCTCGCCGGGACGTTCATTACCCGCTCGAAGCTCACGTCGTCTTTGGGGTTGACAAGGAGGCGCAGGTAGGCCATGCAGTCCTTTATCTCCGCGCGCTCGTAGAAGCTCATGCCGCCGACCAGAACGTAGGGGATGCGCTTTTTGCGGAACGACTCCTCGAAGACCCGCGACTGCGCGTTCGTCCGAAAGAGCACCGCGACGTTCGTCCCGGGCATCTTTTGCAGGAGCTTCTCGCACTCCGCGGCCACGTAGTCGGCCTCTTGGCGGTCGTCCCGAAAGCGGTTGACCTTGACCGGCGCGCCTGCCGCCCTGCCCGTCCACAGCTCTTTTTGCGCGCGGACAAGGTTCGGCTTGACCGCGGCGTTGGCGAAGTTCAGAATCGCGCTTGTCGAGCGGTAATTCTCTTCGAGCTTGAAAATCTTCGTGTCCTTGAACTCCTTCTCAAAGGAGAGGATGTTCTCGATCTTCGCCCCGCGCCAGCCGTAGATGCTCTGGTCGTCGTCGCCCACGGCGAATATCTTGCCGTGCCCCCTAGAGAGCAGCCGGACGAGCAGAAACTGCGCCTTGTTCGTGTCTTGGTACTCGTCGACCAGCACGTACTGGAACTGTTCCTGATACTTGGCAAGGAGCGATTCGTCCCCGCGCAGCATATAGACGGCGTTGCTTATGAGGTCGTCGAAATCCATAGCCTGCTGGTCGCGCAGCGCCTTTTGGTAGGCCCTGTAGACTTTGGCTATCTCGCGCTCGCGGTGGCCGCCGGAGGCTGCGGCGCGCGCCTCGTACTCTTCGGGGGTGACGCACGCCGCCTTGCGCGCCGATATGGCCCCAAGGAGCGACTTGGGCGGCATGGCGCGGTCGTCTATGCCGAAGGCCGCCATCAATTTTTTTATGACGGAGGCCTGGTCGCTTGCGTCGTAGATGGTAAACCCTGGCGGGTAGCCGATGGCCTCCGCCTCGCGCCGCAGTATCTTGGCGCAAAGCGAGTGGAACGTGCCTATCCAGAGCCCGCCGACCGGTGCGGAGATGAACCGCTCGACCCG
>JAIRUL010000182.1 GCA_031254445.1 Chitinispirillales bacterium | reverse complement strand
CCTAATTGTCTCCACGCCCCGACCTACGTCGCGCGCGAAGTCCTTTACATTGACCGGGCGCGTAGGGGACAGGTTCGTCCCCAACGCCTCGTTTATCCGCTCCAACATGCCCTTGCGCGGCAGCTTGCCGCCGCACACGTAGTCGCTAACCGCCGAGCGGCTGCACCCTACGCGCTTGGCAAGATCGGATTGCGATATGCCCGCCGCGCGCAACGCGGCGATAAGATTCGCCGCAAACGCCGCCGGCGCGGCCTTGCGATTGACGGTGACCACGGCCACGGCGTTGCTGTGGACACTAGCGGCGCTGCCCGACATCTCCGCAATAGCGACATCCTGAGCCCTTATTTTCTCCGCCAGCTGTTCCTTGAGCGCCTCGAACTCGGCGCGTAGGCGGGCGTTGCTCTTCGGCAACGCCGATGAGCGGAAATTGGTAGGGCGAGCGGTCATTCTACGCCCCCTCTCTTTTGGCCGCCGCCTCGAACGCTTCCACGTCTGACTGGCGCAACCGATAGCGGCCGCCAAGCCGGACGGCGCTAGGCTTGCCGGCGCTAATCCACTTATATACGGCAGACTTGCTCACCCCCCACATATCAGCCGCGTCTTGAGCCGTCATAAACTCGCGCCCAAGCGTCACCGTTGGTTTTTTCATTTTTTTCACCTTTTTCGCCGCGACTATACTATATTATATAGCGGGCGGCTTTTCGGCTTTTTCAGCCGTTTAAAGTTTTTTCGTTTTTTTACGATATATAAACAGATAGATTAATTTATATGCTATCTATTTATAATATAAATTAAATGTTTATAAAAATCAATACTTTTTTTATTTTTTTTTAAAAAAAACTTTGTTTTTTAAAAAAACCGCGTTTTTTGGCGGAATTTGGCGGTTTTGGGGCGGGCGCACAACCCGCTTACTGCCGCCCCAAATACCATAGGACACACAATGGCAGAAAAGATATCGCTAGCCGCTCGGATCGATGAGCTAATAAGGGACCGCGAGGGCGGCAGGAATGTTGATTTCGCTGAACGCATTGGCGTCAGCCAAACAATCGTCGGGAAATGGAGAAATAGCGACGGCAACATATACCCAAAAGAGGAAAATCTAAAAAAGATATGCGAGGCCTACGGTGTAAGTCGAATGTGGCTTGACGGCTACGACGCGCCCGTATCTGCAACCGATACTATATCGCCATACGGCTCAACGACAGAATTAGTTTCCGTTACCGGTACTATCAGCGCAACCGAGCTATTTGGCATGATGAAGCGCATAGAAACAGATGGACTAGAAAAGATGGCGGTGATAAAGGAGGTGTTGCGCGACAGCGCGGAAAAGACGGCGGCGATAAAAACAATGGCGGACAGCAATGCCGTCCTCGCCGACACTAACTCAAAGATAGGCGCATGGGCGGCAAAACAACTAAACATGTTCGATGAACTCGAATCACAGGGTACAGAGCGGCGAAGCGCAAGAGAGGCTTGATTTGGTGGATAAAGGCGGACTAACAATGATAATGCCGATGGCGATAAAATTAAAAAAACATAAAAACAAATCATACTAATAATAATCGTAGGAGGGACTTTTGGGATTCAGGTTTTTTAAGCGCATCAAGATTGCAAAAGGCGTTTCGCTCAATGTGAGCAAGGCAGGCGTTAGCGTATCTGCCGGCCCAAAAGGCGCAAAGGTGACCGTCAGCTCTAAGGGCAAGGTCACAGGATCGGCTGGAATCCCGGGGACGGGGCTTTAAAAACGGAAAAATATGGCGGCGTCTGGGTCGAATATCTATGCCCATAAATCGCTCGGCGATATAATAACTGCGAGCAACGAAAGAGAAAATAAAATATCAACGCCTAAGCGTATTGGCATCGCGATATTGATTGTATTAGGCTTAGCGTGGTTCGCGCTAAATGTCATAGTGGCAATAGTGGCGATTATAGGCGCGATCATAGGTGCGATAATGGATAATGGCGATAGTGTCCCGCTCTTTGCCATTCCAATCATGCTTGCAATGATGGGAGGGTTTGCCTTTATTGGACTTTTGCCATATCTATTGCTAAAAAGATGGCCAGAGAAAGCGCGGGTAAATGCGCTACGCGATATTGAAAGATGTTGCGTATTTTGTGCTAAGGTCCCCGTCACAGAGGGTACGCATTGCTCAGAATGCGGGGCAAAAATGTATAATAGCAGAGAAGACCTTGCTATTTTGATAAATGACACGTTAGAGCTATTGACCCAGAAAAAAGGAGATTTTGAATTAAAAGAGGGCGACGATATAAAGCAATTAAAGATGGTGTTGACCAACGTAAGGCAGCGATATGTTAATCTCCAACTAAATATTGATCTTGATACAGCAAACGAATCCCTAAAAAAACTATCGTCCGATACTAATTTAACCGATTTTTTTAACAATGCAAATCTTTGTATTAATCATACGTCAAGATTAAAACGCGCCAAAGAGATTATGCCGCTAAAAGTAGACATCGGCGTCGATAGCAACGATATTGTCGCCACCTTAATCGACGCGATAGAGACCGAAAAGCCGCGAATAATAAAAAGGGGTTACGATGCAACTGTGCATGGCGCGTTAGAGCTAAAAACAGAGCGAGGGCGCAATAAAAGGTTATCGGATTATTTATCGATGCTAGTGTGCTACAAGAAAGAGCTTGAGTATTTGGACGAGTACAAAATGGTTGTCAATGAAATAAAATTAAAAATCGGAGAGCAAGGAGAGGCAATATGAAAGCAATGACGACAGCAGTAATAACGGCGATTGCACTGATGGTCGTGTGCGATAGCGACCCTACCGGCACCAGCGGCGCAGGCGATACCACTACAGCCACGTCGATTACAGACCGCCGTAATGGCAAGGCATACAAGACGGTGAAAATAGATAATCAAACATGGATGGCGGAGAATCTCAATTATGAGACGGCAACGACGAATACGGATAGCAGTTGGTGTTATGGCAATAGCACCGATAGTTGCGCTAAGTACGGTAGGCTTTACACGTGGGACGCCGCGATTAAGGCTTGCCCCGGCGGCTGGCATTTGCCGACAATTTTAGAGTGGAGTATTTTGGTTGATTATGCGAGCGAATATGCTCTGTCCAGTACAAAGTTAAAGTCGACGGCGGGCTGGAACGATTACCGTGGCGAGAGCGGGAACGGTACGGACGAGTTCGGCTTTTCGGCCCTGCCGGGCGGCTACCGCGACTACTACGACGGCTTCAGCGGTGTCGGCAAGTATGGCTACTGGTGGAGCGCGACGGAGAATGAGGATACTAGATCTGACTACGACGCGTATGCCATGCGCATGCGCTACGACTTAGACCTCGCGGGCAGGCCCTCAAGCGTCAAGAACAACGGGTATTCAGTTCGCTGCGTAAAAGATTAAATTGGGCTACTAAGGATATCCACATGAGAAACCCTAACGGCTACGGCACGGTAATCAAGCTCAAGGGTAACCGCCGCCGCCCCTACGTTGTCCGCAAGACCGTGGGCTGGGACGGCGATACCCGCATCATAAAACCAATAGGCTATTACGCCACCCGCGAAGAGGCCATGCTCGCCCTTGCGGAATACAACAAATCACCATACGACCTTGACGCACGGAAAATAACAATGGCGGAGCTGTACGCGCGATGGGAAAAGCGCATGAACGAAAGCGGCCACTTATCCCAATCCGCAATATTGAGCATACGAAGCGCATATAATAAATGGTGTAGGCCGCTACATGGCGTAATATATAGAGACATACGCGCCTATATGATGCAAGAGCGTATCAACAGCACCGACGGTTCAGGTGTCGGCAATCATATAAAAAAAGTATTTAGCCACCTTGATAAGTTTGCGATGGAGTTTGATATTATAGATAAAATGTATTCTAACCTAACTCGCGTTACTATGCATGATTGCAAAAAAGAACGGACGGTATTCTCCGATAGCGAGGTGGCTCGAATATGGAATAGCGCCGGCGATCCGTGGGTTGACACGGTTCTAATATTGCTTTATAGCGGGTGGCGGATTCAAGAACTTTTGAATCTTAAAAAGGCAGATGTTGACTTGAAAGCCGGAACCATGCGAGGAGGTATAAAGACCGCTGCGGGGAAAGGTCGTCTTGTCCCAATACATAGCGCAATATTCCCTATAGTTGAACGTCGATACGGAGGCGGCAATAGTCACCTTATCGAAATTGACGGGAAAGAAGTTGGATACGATGCGTACCGGAATAAGTTTAAAAGTGTTATGTCCAAACTCGGAATGAATCATACCACGCGCGAAACGCGCCGCACTTTCCGGACGTGGTTAGATAAAGCCTCCGCCCCACTTGCCTGCGCTAGCCGCATTATGGGGCACACCTGTAAAGATATCGGATTGCAGGTTTATACAGTCAAAACAACAGAAGAATTGCGCGCAACCATAGAACTAATTAACGCGGACAACCACAGATACGGGAGCGGCGTGAATAACACGTGAATAACACGTCGCCACGTAATGCATTGATTCTATTGGCTTATATGCGGGAGCGCATTATTCCACGGAGAAAATGAGAGCGAATCTACCGCGCTTTGGAACTCTTTCATAAATTTTTTAGGCGTACTTGCATAAAATTGCGATAAATACGCCTTAATCAGCGCTACGTCAAGACTTGCCCTAGGCATAAGTTCTACGTTAAACATCGTCGTCAATATACTCCTTGAAAATTTCTGCTATCGCTGCCCTACAATCAATCCCAGGCCCCGGATCGTCCACCGCCTCCACGAGCATCCTATGGACCCGGACGATGTCCAAATCTGCGTCTTCTAATAGGTCTTCAACCGTTAACTCAACGAAGTACTTGGTAGCGAAGAGTTCTATAACGTCCTGCAAGTGCCGACGCTGCTCCTCGGGGTCGTTCATCTTTACCGCCTCAAGCATCTTCCTGTCGGCATACGCCAAGTCCTTCTCCTCGTACCTGATAAGGCCGCGGACACACCACGGGTTATTGTCGGTTTCTGTTTCTGTTTCTGTTTCGGATACCACAATATGCGCCTTTCTTTTAGGGGGAATGGGGGGCGGCGGCTACGAATGTAATATATATTATCGCAATCGGGCAATGCGAAAAAACTTTCACCGATATGTTTATTGCGATTATCGTCTTACGCAGTTGCTGCAGGGAGCGTTGCGATGGCAGCTGCCCATGCTAGGGGGTAGCACGCGCGGATGGATGCGGTACGCCTAACCTCCTAAAGCGCTCTAACCCCTCCCGTCTTTCAGGCTGCCCGTATACTTATTCAGAATCTTGGCTGCCGCGTAGGCGGCGAGGCTCAGCGCGAAGGCGATCCAAATCCATAAATTGTAATGGCCGTCCTGTTCAACCAGCATCCCGAAAAGGTCAAAGGCGAAGAAAATCAGAAACAGCGCGAGGAGGCCCGTCTTTTCTTTGCGGAGGCACTTTTTCCAGCTGAACGGATACGCGCTACGGCGGAATAGGCGCAGGTCGGGGAAGAACGCCGGCGTGCGCGCCGCCCATTCCTCGAAAGCCGCGCCGAATTTTCGCCGCAGGAATTGTTCTTCGGCGAACATGATGCGCTCGTAGTAAAGCCAGAACGCTAGGCAAAACATCCCTATAAACCACGGTTCGCCGGTCCACAGCGCCACGCCCAGCCACATCAGGAAATTGCCGAGATAGAGCGGGTGGCGGAGCATGGAGTACATGCCTGAAACGTTAAGTTCGTCGGCAACCTGGCCGCGCGTGTTGCGGCCCGAGGTGTTCGCCGGGGTATGCCCCACGGCTATTGCGCGGATCGCCGCTCCGGCTAAACTCACCAGCACGGCGAACATTTCGTAATAAAATTCATACGGCGTATCTTCCAGCGCGAATGCGCCGGGAACCAACTCCGTCCGGGCATAGAGCAACGCGCAGGGCATAAGGACAAATATAGGCAGGATTCCCCGATGGCGAAACAGCCAGCTGCCCTGCGCCTCCAACTTTTCCTGCAACGCCATAGCGTTTTCCTTTGTGGCGGTTCGAGCAATTAAGTATAGTATAAAATAATACTTGCCTATGCGCCGCGCAAGCAGAACATAAAAAAAGTACAAACGATGCCCCCGGCGAATTGCATCATTAAAAAATCCGGCCTTAGAGCGCGGCTGGCCTTGCGCAAAAAATAATTTTCCGCCGCTATAGATAATCCGCCGTTTAATATATTATACTAAATGGTATGCCATATTTGCAGCATGTTTGGGCGCGCGTATCTTGCTTTGGGTTCGGGTTTGGCTTTTACGGAGCGGATCTGATTTTATGGAAACGATATTTGTCATCGACGACAGCGACACCAACCTCACCATGGCCAAGCAGGCGCTTAGCGGGAGCTATCGGGTTTTTACGCTTCCGTCGGCGTCAAAGATGTTTGCTTTGCTTGAGAAAATTGTGCCGGACCTCATCCTTTTAGATATCAGCATGCCGGAGATGGACGGGTTTGCGGCGCTTTCGAGGCTCGCGGCCACGGAGCGCACGGCGGCGGTTCCGGTTGTTTTCCTCACCTCTTCGGACGACGCGGAGACGGAGGCGCGAGGGTTCGAGGCGGGGGTTGTGGACTTTATCACCAAGCCCTTTTCGCGGGTTGCGCTGCCTAAGCGCGTAGAGACGCATCTGCGGATAAGCGACCTCATCAAAAAGCGCACCGCGCGGCTGGAGCGGCTGAAAAACGGGATAGTCTCCGTCTTGGCCGACATTGTCGAGTGCCGCGACGAGATTACCGGCGGGCACATCGACCGCACCTCCAAGTGCATAAAGGTGCTGATAAACGCCATGAGGGAGAACGGCGTGTACGCCGGCGAGATGGCGGGTTGGGACATAGACGCCATGGTCGCCTCGGCGCGCCTGCACGACGTGGGGAAAATAGCGGTTTCCGACGCTATCCTCAACAAGCCCGGGAAGCTCACGCCGGAGGAGTTCGCGGTCATAAAGGGGCATGTACGGGAGGGCGAGCAGATTATAGACAAAATATCCGCAAAGACCGGCGACGAGGAGTTTTTGCGCAGCGCGCGCGTCTTCGTGAGCTACCACCACGAGCGCTGGGACGGCGGGGGGTATCCCTACGGGCTGGCTGGGGCGGGCATCCCGCTCGCCGGGCGCATCATGGCGATAATAGACGTCTACGACGCGCTTGTCTCGGAGCGGCCCTACAAGAAGCCGCTGCCGGCCGATGTGGCCATAAATATTATAATGCAGGAATCGGGCAAGCATTTCGACCCGCACATAGCGGAAATCTTTTTCTTGGAGCGGGTGCGGTTCAACGAAATCGCCGCCGGAAAGCAGGGCTGACCGTATGCAGATGTTCAAAAGCCTCGTAAAACGGCTGAAAGCCGCGGCGCTGACCCTGCAAGTATTCTTCGCGGCGGCGGCGTTTGGGCTGATGGTGGTTTCGAGCTACGTCTTCGTCGGGAACATTGAGCGGCGGCACTTGGCCAACGAGTCGCGCAACGCCCTCTACTACGTACAGGCGCAAGTGGAACACGAGCTCCGCGAGGCGGCGGCGATGATCGACGGCGTTTCGCAGACCGTGCGCGACATGGCGCTCTACGGCGTGAGCGCGGAAAATCTGCGGCTCTACCTTGCCGATTTTTCAAACGCTGTGCTAAGGCACAACGTACCCGGCTTCGCCGGCGTCTACTGCCATTTAGATAATCATGGGCTGATAGCAATAGGCGGCGAGGCCGAAAAGCCTGAAGAGGGCTATACGGCGGAGGAACGCCCGTGGTACGCAGCGGCCATGAACGCCAATGGCGGCGTGGCAATCGCCAACCCCTTTGTGGACATGCGGAATGCGAAAGGCGACACCGTTATAGCCGTCTCGCGCCGTGTCTTCGGCAGGGACGGGGAGCCGTTAGGCATTATCGCCATGGAGCTATTTTTCAGCAGCATCACAGAGATATTTCACAACGAAAACATTCCCGATGGCTGCTACATCGTGCTTTTAGACAGCAGCGCGACGCTCATCTCGCATCCGTCGAAAGAGGTTATCGGGCAGCGGCTGAGCCAGATGAAGAGCGGCATAAACATCTTTGAGCAAGACCTCGTTGAGACCGGCGAGATTTATGAGCGCGAAATCTACAACTACAACGGCGCGAGGGCCGTCGTCTTTTTCCGGCGCATTGAGAACGGGTGGTACCTCGGCGCGCTCACGCCGACGGGCATATATTACAAAAGCACGAGGGATATGGCGCTCTTCCTCTCCGCCCTCGGCGTGTTTTTGGCGGCTATCCTCAGCTTCTTCCTCCTGCGCGCGCAGAGGGCGGCCATCGAGAAGACGCGCGAAGCGGACGAGCGCATACAGTCTATGTTCGACGCCACGCCCTTAGGCATCACCCTATGGGACAAGAACGGCGGCATGGTAGACTGCAACATGCAGGCCGCGCGCGTGGTCGGAATGCGGAGCAAGGAGGAGTACCTTAAGCGCTTCGCGGAGACGGCGCCGGAGTACCAGCCGAACGGGAAAACCAGCGCGGAGGCGCTCTCCGACGCGCTTAAAACGGCGTTCGAGGAGGGCAGCGTCCGCCTCCCGTGGGAGCATAAGTCGTTGAGCGGCGAGCTGATACCGTTCAACGTCACCAGCGTCCGCCTAAGGTACAAAGGCGGCTACGTCTGTGTCTCCTACGCGCAGGATATGCGAGAGTTCAACGCCGCCGTCGCCACGACGCGCGAAGCGGAGGAGCGCGTCCAAATACTGTTAGACTCGACCCCAGTCAGCTGTACGCTTTTCGATGAAAACTCTGTTGTCTTGGACTGCAACCTAGAAGCGGTCAAGCTTGTCGGCGCGTCGAGCAAAAAAGAGTACATGAACAACTTCCTCAAGTTCATGCCGGAAGTTCAGCCCGACGGCACGCCCACCTCGGATAAAAGGGTAGAGTTTGGCGAGAAAGCGCTCAAAGAGGGGTACTGCCGCTTCGAGATGGCGCACCAAAGCAAAAGCGGCGACATCTTACCCTGCGAGGTCACGCTGGTGCGCGTAGCCTACAAGGGGAGCAAGGTCTTAGCCGTCTACCTGCGTGACTTGCGCGAGCAGAAAGCGATGATCAAGGAGATGCACCGCGCCGAGATAGCCGAAGAGAGCAACCGCGCGAAGAGCCGCTTCCTCGCGGCGATGAGCCACGAAATCCGCACCCCCATGAACGTCATCCTCGGCGTCACCGAAATCCAGCTGCAAGACGAGTCTTTGCCGCTGCACCTCCGCGAGGCGTTCGTGCAGATATACAACTCAAGCGACCTCTTGCTCGGCATCATCAACGACATCTTAGACCTCTCGAAAATCGAGGCCGACAAGATGGAGCTGTTGCCGGCCTTGTACGAGCTTGCAAGCCTCATAAACGATACCGCGCACCTGAACATGATGCGCAGCAGCAACCCGATAGAATTCGAGCTTGACGTAGACGAAAACGCGCCGATCAACCTTATCGGCGACGAACTGCGGATAAAACAAATCCTGAACAACATGCTCTCCAACGCTTTCAAGTTTACGGACGCCGGCAAAATCAAGCTTATAGTTAAAGCGGAGGAGGAGAGCGGCGAATCCGAAAACGTAACGCTTGTCCTCACGGTGAGCGACACCGGCCAAGGCATGACGAAAGAGCAGATGGGGCGCCTATTCACGGAATACACGCGCTTCAACTCCCCCGCCAACCGCATGGTCGAGGGCACGGGTCTCGGCATGAACATAACTAGGCGCCTTGTGAACATGATGGGCGGCAGCATAACGGTGGAGAGCGAGCCGGACCGCGGGACGACCGTCTGCGTGCGCCTGCCGCAAAAGCGCGGCGGCAACCAGCGCATAGGCAAGGAACTGGCCGAAAACCTGCGAAAATTCCGCGTGGACACATCAAGCAACGCCAAAAAGGCCCACCTCACGCGCGAGTACATGCCCTACGGCAGGGCGCTCATAGTAGACGACGTGGAATCAAACCTTTACGTGGCCAAGGGGCTGATGGCGCCTTATGGGCTAACCATCGACACGGCCGTAAGCGGCTTAGAGGCGGTGAACAAGGTCAAATCGGGCAAATCATACGACATAATTTTCATGGATCACATGATGCCGAAGATGGACGGCATAGAGGCGGCAAAGCGCATCCGTGAACTCGGCTACAAGGAACCCATCGTGGCGCTCACCGCAAACGCCGTGGTCGGGCAGGCCGACATATTCCTCAAAAACGGTTTCGACGGCTTTATCTCCAAACCTATAGACATCAGGCAGCTAAACGCGACGCTCAACAAGCTCGTGCGCGACAAGCAGCCGGCGGAGGTCATAGAAAAAGCGCGCGGCGAAAGAGAAGCCGCGCTGAGAGCCGTGTCCGCCTCCTCCGCAAACGCCGCCTCGCCGGAACTGCTGGCGGTCTTCGCAAGCGACGCCAACAGGGCTATGCCCATCATAGAAGCGGCGGCGAAAAACGCGGGGAGCCTACCGGAAGGCGAAATGCTCGCTTTCACTACAGCCGTCCACGGCATGAAATCCGCCTTGGCTAACATCGGCGAGACAAGGCTCTCGCAAATGGCGCTCTCGCTAGAAAAAGCGGGCAAGGCCGGCGACAAAAACGCGGTAGCCGCGCACGCGCAAGACTTCCTAAAAGCCCTGCGCGGAATAGCCGCCGTCGCCGAGGTGGAGAGCAAAACCAAAGAAGCCGCGGACAAAGACGAAGACCCCGCGTTCCTAAAGGCGCAAATGGCGGTAATCTCCGAGGCGTGCAAAGCCTACGACGAGCAAAACGCCGTCAAAGCGTTGGACGCGCTGAAAAAGATGTCGTGGACAGCGGAGACGGAAGCGGCGATAGAAAACATCGGCGGGCTCTTGCTGCACAGCGACTTCGACGAGGCGGCGGAATTGGCCGGCACGTTTTATCGATAAAAAATCATGCGCAATCTATGCAAATAACGTATATTTATGATATGAAACCATTTCAGGTTTCGCCAAAAAAAGGATTTGCCATGCGCTTTAAGTTTCTATCGGCAGCATCAATGCCCATAGCGGCAATAGCCGTAGCCGCCTGCGCGCTCTGCGCCCCCGTTTCGGCCCAGGACGACAAAGCCGTCGTCCGCTCCATCCTTGAGAAAAACGGCATGAAAGACGTCTCCGTAAACGACGTGGCCGAGTTTGGCCGCGACGGGCGCGCGATTGTGCTTAAACTCAACAAACGCGGGCTCGACGGCGCCGCGCTCTCCGCTTTTCCCCAAGAGATACTCAAGCTGACCGCCCTAAAGGGGCTGTTCCTAAAGGGCAATGCGCTGAAAGGGCTTCCGACAGACATAAGCGCCCTCTCTGAGCTGGTAGAGCTTAACCTCGCCGACAACAACGACTTAGGCTCGCTCCCGCCGTCTATCGGCAGCCTCTCTAATTTACAAAAATTGGACGTCCGCTACTGCGGGCTAACCGACCTCCCGCCGGAGTTCGGCAACCTAAAGCGCTTAGAGTCCCTGCAAATGTGGGGCAACGGGTTCGTCGAGCTGCCCTACTGCATAACCGAGCTTTCGTCCCTAAAGGAGATATACCTAAAAAACAACAAGCTAACCATGATTCCCAGAGACATGGTAAAAATGGACAACCTGCGCTACGTAGACGTCCAGCTGAACTACCTCTGCCACCTGCTGCCGGAGGTGGAGACGTGGCTTGCAAGCCGGGACAAGAGGTATAAGGAGCATCAGTATTGCAATTAGCATGAAAGGGTGAATTATAATGTGCTTGGCATAAAGAATAAATTTGGAAATATAAAGACATCGGTCGTATGTATACAACACCGCCAGTTTTAAAATATAGAGATTATCCAAAATATTTTAAAAATATGGATGCAGGCGATGAGGCAATTGTTACAATCCTTCAAGTATATCAATTTGACAACGGCCCAATAATTACGGAAGAAGCATTATATCGCTTAAATTGTTTCGAAGACGATTATACCCCATTAAATAGATTTATACAATGCCCGACTTAACGGTCGCCCAAGCCAACGCCGGCACTAACCGCCCCCGGCCGGGTTGGAAATATCGGGCGCATATAATTTGACTTTCTCCCTATATTGTATTATATTATAACCATGTTCCCCAACAACGACTACCGCTCCGATCCGGCCATGCGCGAGGTCTACGAGGGCACCGACATCCTGCGCAAGCCGATTTGCGGCATTGTGTCGGGGTACCACGACCTGCCCTATATCATGGTGGCGCCGTCTGTCGAGGACGGCAAGCGGACGGCGGAGGTTACGGGGCGGATATGCGTCTCGCCCAAGTTTGTCATCTCGGCGGAGACGCTTAACGACACGTTCGGGGACGTTTTCGACCCGGAGACGTTTGACCGCGACATCGAGGGGCGGCTCTTCTCTTTTTTTTGCGCAAACTCCCGCAACGTGAAGGTGGAGAGCAAGTACTTCACGATCCAGCACTTCGACGAGCCCCCGCGCGACTACTTGGAGCGCATGGCGGACACGCTGATGAGCAGGGAGGACACGCGGACGGGGCTGATATTCAACCCGAACCTGCGGTATTACCCGGTATCGATAGACAAGTTTATAGCCGAGATTGTGGATAGGGAGTTTCGAGTCTAAGAGGGAGTTTCGAGTCTAAGGTAGAACTGGAGGGCGGTATGGGCGTGGAATCGTTTGAGGACAGGCTAAAGAGGCTGAAGTCGGTGGACATTTCCAAGGATTGCAACGCCGTGGCGCGCGATTCGGCTCCAAAGCCGCCTCCTCCTCCGCGCGCGCCGTCATCTGCGGGGCCGAAGCGCGAGATTAGCGACAAGGCGGCGAATTTAATCGCGCAGACGCTGAAGACGTTCTTGGGGGAGCATTGATTTTTTAAGCGTTAGCATTATTTGCCCTTTCGTTCTTTCATCACCAGCGTCGTATCGATATACTGTATCTCCGCCGCAGATATCAGGCTGTCCACGTATGCGTTCACGGCTTTGAGCTTCTTTTCCGCGTCTAACCCTTTCTTTATCTCCCCCGCCGCCTCCGCGTAGCTCATCTGTTTCGGCTCCTCTTCGTCTGTCTTTTTGAGGATGTGGATGCCCATGCTGCTCGGCACCGGGTCGCTTATCTCGCCTTTTTTCATCGTGAATAGCTTGCGCTCTATATCGGGGATTAGGTCGCCCCTTTTGAACCATCCCATGTCTCCGTCTTTAGGCGCGGAGGAGTACTCCGCCACCAGCGCGTCGAAATTTGCGCCGCCCCGCGCCTTGGCGAGCGCCTCGTTCGCTTTTACAATGGCGGACTGCACTTGCGAGTCTGAAGCGGTCGGTTCCAGCATGAATACGATGTGGCTCGCCCGCGCCTTTCCCGGCTCTACGTAGCGGGCCTTGTTTTCCTCGTAGTGCGCGAAGCATTCGCTCTCGCCGGCGCTTCCGGCGGCGGCGGTTGCGACGGCCAAGAGGGAGTCAAAGAGCATTTTTTCTTCTATGGCTCCGCGCAAGGACTCCTCGCTTGCCCCCATCTCGGCAAGCCCCGCTAAAAACGCCTCGCGGCTTGGGAACGGCGCCGCATAGCGCTCTAAGGAGCGTCTTACCAGCGCGGAGTCGGCCTGCCAACCGCGCGATTTGATGTCCGCGGCCATCAGCATATTGGTGGCCATCGCCAGCGCCACTATCTGCCTTACCTCGTCGCCGTTCTCGAAGAGCCGCTCGGGGAAGATATCTATCTGCGTCTGCCGGTAGACTTCGACGGTGTCGTCGATCTGCGACTGCGTGATAGCCTGCCCGTTGACAATGAGGGCGACGCTGTCCTGCGTACCCTTGCCTTTCGAGCAGGAGGCGGCAAGCATAAGCGCGGCGAGCGCGGCGGCGGGCAAAACGGCGGATACAAAAAGTCTCATGAAGCAACGCGTCCAAAGCTAATGGTGGCTGATAGCGATAACCTCTACGCGCGCCGTTATTGGGCGGCGCGCGGGGCTATAGTTTAAAATATTCAGAAACGAACTGATCCACAGTCTTTCGCAACACGGGTTTTTGCAACAACTTAGCCCCCTTGGTCTGAATGCTGCGCGACTCCATGGCCATCGGGTTCTTTGTGCTGTAGTGGACTATGATATTGGGGTTTACCATCTTGAGCTCCGAAAAGATGTTTACGCTCGCAGCCGGATTGGTGGGGCGGTCTAAGTCTAAGAGCACGTGCCGGATGTGCGGGTTGTTCATGGCGATGTCGATAGCCTCTTCGGGCACGTCGGTAACCGCATATTGTACCTCGTGCTGGTCGAGCATGGGAAAAAGCGACTCGGTAAAGGGGCCCTCCGTGGCGAACACCAATAGGCGCACGTCGGAGTAGTCTTCCTCTCCGCCCTCCTCCTCCTCCTCTTCCACCGCATCGCTGGCCTCGCCGGTGTCTTGCTGCTGGTTGTACCAGGCCATCTGCCCCTGCGAAACCTTGTTCCGCTCGATTAGAGAGATGAGGTCGTTAATATTTTTCTTGTCGGAGCCCACAGCAGCCCTCCAAAACCGCGTTTATACGGTAATATGGTTTAAATTGCCCTAAATACAGGGGTTAAGACACACCTACATTTATAATATAAGT
>JAIRUL010000164.1 GCA_031254445.1 Chitinispirillales bacterium | reverse complement strand
CGTCCAGCACCTTGAATGAACGGCAAAAGTCTACTATCCGGCTACGGCTTTCTCCGAGCTCACGGAGAAAATAGCCGACGGATTTTGCGGATAGATCGATACCGGGGTATTGTTCCGACAAATAGCTGTTGGAATAATGAAACGACATATTTTTAAGCGGAGAACGGTGAACCGACCGGCCGTATGCCAGACATATCAACCGCTGCCATGAATCCGGGAAGTACTTCTTGAGCGCGCTAACGGTATCGCCGAACAGTGCGCCTATCGCGGCCGTTACCCCGTATTCCTTGACCTCTATGCGCTCAAGGCGCAGCTGTTGCTTGCGTAACCGCGCCTTATCTGATTCCACGAAGCCCTCCGCCTCCGTTATTTTACCCAAGAGCCTGCCGGTAATCTTTACCGGGCGCTTCTTCTCAGGGCTCCATTTGCTCGTAACTTCATAAAGGTAGTATTTGCCGCTGATAAGCCGCAACTCCGTACCCTTACGCTTGTGGGCTAACGCCCAGCCGGGATGAGATGTTTTTGCCATATACATAATATATTCCGTAATTACGTAATATCTATTTTTTTGTTTTTTTCAAAAACGCGGTTTTTAGGCTGTTTAGGGGGCTATTACGTAAAACGTGGAAAAGTTAGGGTTTGAAGCGTCTGCCGAGATGATCAGCAAGATCACGGACAAGGTGTTTCCGCAGATAGAAGAATGGCACTCCCGCCGCCTCTCGGATGTCTATCCGGTAGTGTTTATAGATGCGGTGGTGTTTAGCGTCCGGCGGGACAAGCCCGTGCAGAAAACGGCCGTTTACGTTGTTTTGGGCATAGATTCCGACGGCATGAGGGATGTCCTGTCGATCGAGGCCGGGGAAGCCGAGAGCGCTAAATTTTGACTTTCCGTGCTAAATAACCTCAAGAACCGCGGCGTAAAAGATATTTTGACGCTGTGCGCCGACGGCCTTGCCGGCGCGATATCGGCCGCGTTTCCGATGACGGATTACCAGCGCTGCATAGTGCACATGGTTAGGGATACGCTGCAGCACGTTTCCGAGAAATACAGAAAAGAATTTGCCGCCGGCCTGAAAACGATATATCATGCGCCTGACGAAGAAACAGGGCATGAAAATATGCTCGAAGCCAAAAGCAAGCGGGATAAAATCTATCCTGCCGCAATGAAGCGGTGGGTGGAACACTGGGGCGCCGTGTGCCCTGTCTTCAAGTATTCGATGGACGTGCGCAAAGCGCTATACACCACGAACGCCATCGAAAGCCTGAACAGCCAGTGCCGGCGGCTAAACAGCAGTCGCTCGGTCTTCCCCTCCGAGGACGCGCTGAAAAAGGCTCTCTTCCTGGCCACCATGCAAATCACAAAAAAGTGGGTCAACAAAGTCAGAAACTGGGGGCAAATCTACGGCGAGCTCGCCATAGCGTTCGAGGGGAGGATGCCGTAAAAAAATTTTGTATTCGGGGATACGCGCATCGTAATTTTTATTTACAGCCCCCATAGGGGGGCTGTAAAGGGGACGGGAATAAAAGACGGGAAGAGCTAATTTACAGAAAATTATTTACACTCCCACGGCGCGCTGCAAATCTCTCCGCCCGGCTTACGACATTGCGATGCGAGGTTATCGCTCTGTTGTCACACGGGGGGCGGCCAGCCTTCCCGGCGCTTAACAGCAACCCGCGGTACACTAAATACACATAGTTATACACAATATAATATACGGGCGGTTCTAGTGCCTACGTCTTTTTGCTGGCAAGTCATCACGCTCGCTACCATATACAACTCCTAATAATGCCGAATGAAACGCCGCCCCCCTACCCTCTCTTCTGAATCCTAGCCCAAGCGTCCTTAAGCGTAACCGTCCGATTAAACACCAGCCCTCTACCTCCCGCCCCGGAGTCCTCGTCTACGCAAAAGTACGCGAGCCGCTCAAACTGATACTTATCTCCGGCTTTCGCATTTGCAAGCGACGGCTCCAGCTTGCAATCCGTAACAACCTTCATCGAATCGGGGTTCATGTTATCCAAAAAGCTCCCGCCCGGCGGCGCGTCATGCGGATCTTCTTTTGTGAACAGGCTCTCGTATATCCGCACCTCGGCCCCGATGGCATGTTGCGCCGACACCCAGTGGATTGTCGCCTTAGGCGAGCGTCCGTCCGGCGCGCCGCCGCCGCGCGTCTCGGGGTCGTAGACGCAGCGGAGCTCGACAACGTTACCGTCGCTGTCCTTAATGGCTTCTTTGCAGGTAATAAAATACGCATAGCGCAACCTCACTTCGCGCCCCACCGTGAGCCGGAAGAATTTTTTCGGCGGGTCTTCCATGAAATCGTCCCGCTCGATGTATATGACCCGCGAAAACGGCACCTTGCGCGTCCCCATCGACTCGTCTTCCGGGTTGTTTATCGCGTCCAGCTCCTCGGCCTGCCCCTCCGGGTAGTTCTCTATGACGACCTTTAGCGGGTTCAGCACCGCCATCGCCCGCTTACACCTCTTATTCAAATCTTCGCGCAGGCAGAACTCCAAAAGCGCCACGTCGACAATGCTGTCCCGCTTCGCCACGCCGATCCTCTCGGCGAACGCGCGTATCGACTCCGGCGTGTAGCCCCTGCGGCGCAGGCCGCTTATTGTGGGCATGCGCGGGTCGTCCCAACCGTTCACGCGCTTCTCTTGGACTAGCTGCAGGAGCATCCGCTTGCTCATCACGGTGTAGTTCAGGTTGAGCCGCGCGTACTCGGTCTGCTGCGGGCGGTGGATGTCGGCGATGTTTTTCAGGAACCAGTCGTATAGGGGGCGGTGGTCTTCAAACTCCAGCGTGCAGAGCGAGTGCGTAACGCCCTCTATCGAGTCTTCGATCCCGTGGGCCCAGTCGTACATCGGGTAGACCTTCCACTCGGCGCCGGTTCTGTAGTGCGGCACGTTCATTATGCGGTACATCACCGGGTCGCGCAGGTTCATGTTCGGGCTTGCCATGTCGATCTTCGCCCGCAGCACGCGCGAGCCCTCCGGAAATTCGCCGCGGGTCATGGCGGCGAAGAGCTCTAGGTTCTCGCTAACGCTGCGGTTGCGGTGCGGGCTCTCCTTGCCGGGCTCCGTGAGCGTGCCGCGGTACTCGCGGATCTTCTCGGCGGTCAGGTCGTCCACATACGCCTTGCCGGCCTCGATGAGCTCTATCGCGTAGCGGTGCATCTGGCCGAAGTAGTCGGAGGCGTAGCACAGGTGTTCCCCCCAGTCAAAGCCGAGCCACAAGACATCGCGGACGATGGATTTTATGTACTCGTCTTCCTCTTTGGAGGGGTTGGTGTCGTCGAAGCGCAGGTGGCACTCGCCGCCGAACTCCAGCGCCATGCCGAAGTCTATGCAGATGGCCTTGGCGTGGCCGATGTGCAGGTAGCCGTTAGGCTCCGGCGGGAAGCGGGTGATGACCTTGCCGCCCCACTTGCCGGTCTTCATGTCATCTTTAATCATCTCGCGGATGAAATTGGATGCGGGGCTTGTGCTTGTAGGGTTTGCGTTACTCTCAGGTGATTCCATTCTCTGCCTCTTTTGTTATTCTGTTATAACGCCAAAAGATTAAAATCAAATTCAAAATCTTTTAAATCTTTTGGGGACGGGGCTCTGCCCCGTAACGCCCCGATACATTAGCCCCCTATCAATATCCCCCCACATAAAGATGCGGGGGGATACTGTTTTAAAACATGCACGTCAAAATCATTTCATCCCTAACCTTTTATTGCCTTTACCGCCGCAGATATGCGTCTCAATACCCTTTCCTTGCCGATCACCTCCATCATCTCAAATAGCCCAGGCCCAGCACTGATTCCGCTTATCGCTAACCTTGTGGGGTGGATGAAAGCGCTTATTTGCGCGCCGGAATTTTCTGCTGCGGCTCGGTATGTCTCTTCTAATTTTGCGTGGCTGAAATCATCAATACCGTCAAGCGTTTTGGCTATTGACGAAAGGCGCTCCGCCGACTCCGCGTTGAAGTGCTTCTTCGCCGCTTTTTCCTCATAGTCGACCGGATCAACAAAAAAGTACGACGCGGATTCGGCTAGCTCGGTGATGCGCCGCGAGCGGACTTTCAGCAGATCTATTACTTTAACGATATATCCATCATCAACATACTTGTCAACCACGCCGCCGCCCGCAATCCAACCCTTATCTCTCCATATCGACGCAACATCCTCCGCCATCGACTCCGCCGGCCTCTCCGCCATGTACTGGCCGTTCATCCACTCCAGCTTCTTCTCGTCAAACACCGACGCTTTGGGCGACACTTGCTCTAGGGAAAATGCGGCGATTAGCTCGTCAACGCTCATCTTCTCCCTATCGCCCCCGGGCGCCCACCCTAACAGCGCTAAGAAATTAAAGAGCGCTTCGGGGAGGAATCCCGCGCGTTTGTAGTCCATCACCGAGGCCGCGCCTTTGCGCTTCGACAGCTTGCCGCCATCGGGCGAGAGTATCACGGGCAAATGGGCGAACGCCGGCGGCTCCCATCCGAGCGCCTCGTAGAGCAGCGCGTGGCGCGGCGTGGAGGCGATCCACTCGTCGCCGCGCAGGACGTGCGTGATGCCCATCTCGTGGTCGTCTACCACGTTGGCCATGTGGTATGTGGGGAACTTGTCGGTCTTTATCAGCACTAGGTCGTCGAGCACGTCGCTCTGGTACTCGATGCGCCCGCGGATCAGGTCGTTGAACGCGACCGCCCGCCCGGCGGGTATCTTGAGCCGGACAACGTGGGGGACGCCGGCGCTCAGGTTCCGCTCGACATCCGATGCCGGCAAATCTCGGCACTTGCGGTCGTAACCCGTCGCCCCGCCGCCCTTCTCCTGCTCGGCGCGAACTTCCGCTAGGCGCTCGGCGGTGCAGAAACAGCGGTAGGCGTGGCCGGAGGCGATGAGCTTGTCGGCCATCCTATTGTATATATCCAGCCGCTCCGACTGCACGTAGGGGCCGCAAGCCCCGCCCTTGCCGGGACCCTCGTCCCAGTCGAGCCCTAGCCACTTTAGGCTGTCGTATATCTCCGTCAGCGCCCCCTCAACGAAGCGCGTGCGGTCGGTGTCCTCTATCCGCAGCAAAAAATCCCCGCCGAGGCGGCGGGCGAACAAAAAGTTGAAAAGCGCGCTGCGCGCCCCGCCCACGTGCAAGTATCCGGTGGGCGACGGGGCGAAGCGGACGCGGACGCGGGCGTTTTTGGCGTTTTCAGGCATGGGCATGGCAAACAATCCCCGTAACGTAAAAATCAGGATAAATTTCTTCGGCACAAATCAGGTATAAATATATATGATGGCATGGGTGTAATTCAATGGCAATGGCCGGGACGCGGGAAATTGGGGGCGGGGGGGGGGGGGCGCCGGCCGCAGGGCGCGGGAAAAAGCCCGCAGGTCAATCTTTAACGCAGCGCACGGAGAAACCGTCGCCTTTGCCGCCGCTGCCCTCGTCCGCTTGGCCGCTGTTGCCGTACATGTTCCGGTAGCGCGCGTAGTGCGCCCCCGACTCCGCCGCGCTCCACCAGAGGCCGCCGTATCCGGCATCGTTAAAGCTGCCGACGCCGTAGTAGCGGTGCCCGCCGTAGCCTCGGTATCCGCCGGGCAAGGCCGAAAACCCGTAATCGTCCGTGCCGCCGCCGCTTGCGTCAACCCAGCCTGTTTTTGATTTAAGCCGCTTTCCCGCAGCCTCTTCGCCCCCTACGGCTTCAACCAAACCGTCCCACTCGGCTTGGGACGGCAAATGCCACCCTTTCGGGCAAGCGCGTTTAGCGGTTTTCCAGTCGTACAGCCTGCCGTATTTTTTGCAGTTGGATTCATCGTTGCCGTAGCACCAAGATTTGCCCGTTTTGTAGTTTAGGTTTTCCGCCGTCCACGTTTTGCCCCCTATGCTTACCGCGCTGTACTTTTGCCTGTTTCGGGAATCGGTAAATTGCGAACTGACGGCGGACGGCTGGGAAACCGCCGCTTGCGGCGTAGAAGCGGGCGGTTGCGAGGCCGATGTTTGCGGCGCGGAGGCGGCGCCCGCGTTAGGCTCCCCGCCTATCCCCAAAAGCCCGATTATTTTGCCGGCGGCGGCTTTCAAATCGCTATCGCCGGCGAGCCTGCTGGTCGCCGCCCCCATCTTGGCTACATACGCCTTTTCGACATCTACCATTTTCGCCTCTAGGTAGAAGCCGTCTATGGACTTCGCGGCCTTTATCGCGACAACGTACTTCGCCCCCCACTGCTTGCCCAGCGCGGATATTTGGGCGTCGTCGACGGCCCCGGCCCTCTGGTACTCTTGCTCTTTGGCGATAAGCCCTAAAACGTACTCCG
>JAIRUL010000183.1 GCA_031254445.1 Chitinispirillales bacterium | reverse complement strand
AAAAGATTAAAAAGATTAAAAAGATTAAAAAGATTTTGAATTTAGCCCCGCCCCGCCCCGCACAATGTATATTATACATCCGTGCCGTTGCCGTATCCGTAAAAATCAAAGAACGCAGACGGACAAGACAAGACAAACAGACAGACAAAAGGTAAACATAGATTATGAGTACCCGAAGCACCATAGCCCACTCAATCGCCCCGGCGGCCCGCGCCAAGGTCGACATCCCGCCGCCGGTATCGAGCTACTACGGCGTAAACACCTTTAGCGAGCCTACGATGCGGAAGATGGTCTCGGAGGAGACGTTTAAGGCGTTCAAGAGATGGCAGAAGGGCGAGGCGGTGATAAGCGGCGCGCAGACGGACGAGATCGCCGCCGCCATGAAGGAGTGGGCGGTCTCCCGCGGGGCCTCCGCCTACTCGCATTGGTTCCAGCCCATGACGGGGCTGATAGCCGAGAAGTTCGAGGGCTTCATCGCGCTTGAGGGGGAGAGCTGCGGCGTGATAGAGAAGTTCACCGGCAGCAAGCTGATTTTGGGCGAGCCCGACGCCTCGTCGTTCTCTTCCGGCGGGGGCGCGCGCGCCGCGTTTGAGGCTCGCGGCTATATGGCGTGGGATCCGTCGTCGCCGGCGTTCATCACGGAGGTCGCGCTCGGGAAGACGCTGTGCATACCCTCTATATTCATTTCGTACAACGGCGACGCGTTAGATCAAAAACTGCCGCTTTTGCGCAGCGAGGCGGCGATAAACGAGGCGGCGTCCGGGCTGCTGAAGCTCTTCGGGCGGAAAGCGCGGTACGTTTATTCGACGTGCGGCGTTGAGCAGGAGTTTTTTCTTGTAGACAAAGGCTGGTACAACGAGCGCGCCGACCTGATGCTTACCGGCCGCACGCTCGTGGGAGCGCCGCCGTCCAAAGACCAGCAGTTGGAAGACCAGTACTTCGGCTGCATAAAGGAGCGCGTGCTCAATTATATGCACGAGGTTTGCTCGGAGGCGTTCAAGCTCGGCATCCCGGTCACGACCCGCCACAACGAGGTCGCGCCCAACCAGTACGAGTTCGCGCCGATTTTCGAGAAGTCCAACTTAGCCGCCGACCACAACCTCCTTCTAATGGACATCATGAAAGAGGTCGCGCTGCGGCACAACCTCGTCTGCCTGCTGCACGAGAAGCCGTTTTCCGGCGTAAACGGCAGCGGAAAGCACGTAAACTGGTCGCTCTCCGACGACGGCGGGAACAACCTGCTCGTCACGGGCGACACCCACGAAGACAACGTGGTTTTCCTGACGGTAGCGGCCTCGGTAGTCCACGCGATGCACCGCCACGGCGATCTCCTGCGCGCCACCGCCGCGTCCGCGGGCAACGAGCGGCGCCTCGGGGCAAACGAGGCCCCGCCCGCCATCATGAGCGTATATTTGGGCGAGCAGCTGACGAAGATACTAAGCGCCGTCGAGGCCGGCGGGAAGGCGGACAAGGGGAAGAAGCGCGACGCGGCAGCGGCTGCGGAGATAGACATAGGCCCCTTGCCCAAGTTCATGCACGACACGACGGACAGCAGCCGAACGTCCCCGTTCGCCTTTACAGGCGCGAAGTTTGAGTTCAGGACGCTAGGCAGCTCCATGAACGTCTCGACCGTGGTCACTGTCATCAACACCATAGTAGCCGACTCGATGCGCCTGATAAGCGAGCGCATCAAAAAGGAGCTTTCCGGCGGCGCAGCCGTGGCCGCCGCCGCCCTAAAGGTTCTGGCCGGCGTCGTCAAGGAGTCGAAGCCCATCCTCTTCGACGGCAACAACTACTCCGGCGACTGGGCAAAGGAGGCGAAAGCGCGCAACCTCCCGAACGCCGTCTCCACGCTCGAGGCGCTGAAGGCGTTCTTAGACCCCAAGGCCGTATCGGTCTTCGAGCGCCACAAAGTCCTGTCGGAGTCCGAGCTTGCCGCGAGGTACGCCATATGGCTTGACAAGTACGAAAAAACGTTAGCCATAGAAATCAGGACGCTAAAGGAGATAGTCAACACGCAGGTTCTGCCCAGCGCCTACAGCTACCAAGCCGACATAGCCGGCGGCTTAGAGGTGCTGAAAGTGCTAGCCGACGACATGACGATAGACATGGTCGAGGGCGCGCTGGAAGACCGCAAGGAGATGTTCGAAAAGCTGACAGCCGACATATTCTACATCCGCAAAAGCCTAAAAGAGTTAGACGCGCGCATAGAAAAAGCGCAGCCCATGGAGCAAGAGGAGAGAGTAGCCTACCTATTCAGCGACATCCTCCCCCAAATATCCCACATAAGAAAGCACGTAGACGCGCTGGAGGGCTCGATGCCGGACGAGATGTGGCCGCTGCCGAAATATAAGGAAATGCTTTTTATTTTGTGATTTTGACGTTGACTTTGTGTGGCGGCTTTAGCCGCCACACGTTATGAAGCCGTAGGCTTCGTCTAAAAAAGATTTTGATTTTAAAGATTTAAAGATTACCTAACGACCATCCGGCTAAACACACATCTCTCACCGCCGCCTTTCGATTCCACCGCAACCACATACGCCCCTGAACGCAGCGATATTGTCGGATTGTATGTCCCCACCGATTTCACGCTAACCCTCTTCATTATCCTCCCCCGCACATTATAAACCGTAATTGTCCCCCGCGCGCTAGAGTTATATGTGATGACGCCGTTATTATTGATGCTAAAAGCCGTCCCCCCTACTTGTCCGAAAGGAACATTTTTGTTGACAAACGCAATTTTAGTAGATGTGCTGTCATCCCCGTCTCCAATCCCGTAGTCTTCCGCCATAACCGGATAAAGCGCTATTCTGCTGTTGGTCTCCCGCCGCCTAGTGCTGTTATTCCAGTCGAAGAGCGTTTCGCGCCAGTCGCAGGGTTCCCAGACGAATGTTCCGAACCTTTTGTTTTCCGGCAGGTTGAAGATAATGTCGTTGACGGCGCGGTGGTTGTCGGCGTATTCTGCGACGGCTATCCTGATGTTGTTGTTGGCGTTGCTCTGGGCGACTGCGTTTACCACCCTGCGTAGGCTGTCCGGCTGCCCGTGCCATTCGGAGTAGTACGAGAGCCCGAAGACGTCTATCCGCGTTACCCCGGCGTTTTTGAGGCTTGTCAGCCAGCCGTTCGGGTT
>JAIRUL010000065.1 GCA_031254445.1 Chitinispirillales bacterium | reverse complement strand
CTCGGATCTGCAAGCTTTGAACCGCCTCGTTCGTTCGGCGGTTCGGCGCATCCAGCCTCCACATTCGTGAAAGGCTAAGGTCCTGCGGGTTATCAGCTTGCTATAACCGTGCTGTCGATGTTTGTAAAGACATTGTCTTTAATGCTTTCTCCGTCCATGGCCGTAATGACCGTTTTGTTTGGGATGTTGACAATGAACGCAAGATCTTTCACAATAATAAGCGAATCCCGCGATCCCTTGCCCTCAGCCCCCGCCACCGCCTTCTCAAGTTTGCCCATAACGTCGGGCGTCACTTCGATGTTGCGGCTTTTTAACCGCGACGACGCGTGAGCCGAAAACTTCAGCTCCTCCGTCTTCGCTTTCAGTATATCGCCAAACGACTTCCCCTGTACCGCGCCCTCCGCGCTTTGAGGGGCGGACACCCCTGCTGTGCGCCCGACAAGCCCTATGCGGCTTGCGAGAATCCGGTTTTGAATGTCGTTAGGATCTACCGTGTTCATTTCCTGCCCCCTTAAGATTCCGGCGTCGAGCTATTAGGCGCCGAGATGCTTATGATGCTGTTCAGCGCAATCTCCGCGCTGCCGATCTTCAGCTTAAAGTCGCCCGACAAGCTCGTAAGCCCGTCTACCACGCCCTCGGTGTACGCGTAAAGCGACGGGTTCGCGCCCGAGCCGACCACGCTTATCTTGTACTGGCCGGCCTTAGCCATCTCCTCGTCATCCGTGAACCCGTCCCAGAAAAGCTGCGCGTAGCCGAATTCGTTTACGCTCTCGTGAAGGGTCGCCACCACCGTCCCGGAGGCGTTCTTAATCTCTACCGTTACTGTCGTATGCGGCTGCCCGTTCACATATATGCAGTGCTCCGCGCCCGCCACCGCCGCGTGCGAGATGGTGTCGTGGCGGGCCCGCACAACCTTGCCCATTAGCGACAGGGCGCTCGCTTGAGATATATATCCGCCGCCGATAGAGCTGTCAAGCGAGACGTCGAGCACCTCGCCTATCGAAATCTCGCGGCCGTCAATCTTAACAAGCACGCCGTCCGTCGTAAAGCGCACGCCCTCCACCACCGACTGCACGTATGTATAGAGAGAGCTGTTCTTGTCCCCGCCCTGCGCGCCCACAAGGTAGTTGCCCGGCTTCGCCGTAGTGCCGTCGTCTAACTTGCCGTCCCAGTAAACGGTAGCCGAGTTCTGCGCGTCCTTTTCCGCCACGGCGATAGTCCTTACAATATCCCCGTTTGCGTTGCGTATCTCGACAACCCCCTTGTCGGCGTTCCCAAGGTGTATGTTTATCGGAACCCGGCTCTCTAAACCGCCGTCCCAAGAGACCGTCACTTGACGCATGCGCACCTCGCGCCCGATAAGCGACATGGCCGAAGAGTTGGCGACAGACTGCGACGCGTACATCTGCGCGTCTAAGTTGAGGTTGAACGCCTGGCCTAAAGCCTCTAAGGCCGACACCGTGTTCTGCCCCGTCTCAAGCTGGCTGAACTGCGCGAGCTGCGCGACGAACGCCGAATTTTCCATCGGGTCGAGCGGATCCTGATACTTCAGCTGGGTCATGAGCAAGTTCAGGAACTGTTCCTTGCCCATCTGGTTCGTCTCTTTCCACAAGGGTCCGCTCATGTCGCCGCTGTACACCGCGTCGCCGAACTCGCCATCGGAGAACGACGATTTTACGGAGTACGGGGCTGCTTTGGCTAATAGGCTGTCTACGCTTTGGGATACAGAAGCCATTTTTGTTTATCCTTTCTCTTTTTAACCTTTTAAGTCTTTTAAAATCAAAATCAAATTCAAAATCTTTTAAATCTTTTTCAGACGAAGCCTTCGGCTTCATAACGTGTGGCGGCTAAAGCCGCCACGCAAAGTCAAAATCAACGTCAAAACATTACACCCATCATACCATAACTCCCATCTTTACCGCCTACACAAAGTACTCGAACGTATTGTTCCCGAACCGCCTGCCTGTGTCGCTGCCGGGATCATTATCAATCGGCCCCGATTCGCTGCCATCGCCATCCATCCCCCCCCCTACCCCCTCCTTGAATGCGCGCTGGCCTGACTTCTCTGCCAGCTCTTGCCACACTTGGCGCGTTGAACGCTCTGAACCGGAGTCGGTGCCTACGTCCACGCTTACGCCGCCGAATTCTAGGTTCTGCTTCTCTAGCGACTCTTTTAGCGACTGTATCCCGCCCTCTACCATCGCCTTGACCTGCTTGTTCTCAACCATCATTCTCGCGTACACCACGTCGCCCTCAACGCGCAGGCTCATGCGGACTTCGCCTAGCGCCTCGGGGCGCAGCGTCATGCGGATCTCGTGCGCGCCGTTGCGGACGGCGCTGTCTATCCGCTCGGTTATCTGGCGGATAACCTCCAAACGCTCTAGCCGCTGCGCGAGGCTGGAAGCGGTTTTCTCGACATGCCTAGGGGCGGACGCCTCCTTAGAGGCCGAAAGCTCGGCATGGTCAACCCCCGCAGGCTGCTCGATATCGCCGCCGTCGCTTTCGCCAATCGATGCCTCCGATTCTATGCCGGCCGCAAGGGCGGATAGAACCGCGGGCTTGCCGGACGATTTCTCGGCGGGCGCTTCGGCGTTCGCGTGCTTGTTGACGGGCGCGGGCCTATCGGATTGATTGTCAACCGCATCCTGTTTGAGGCTGACGATAGAATCGCCCTGTATCGACGCGGCGGGCTTGGCGCCATCTACGGATAAATTAACGCCGCCGCCGTTATCTTCACGGTATGCCCCGCCTTTGACTTCCGCTGCGCGCTGCGCGCTGTGCGCTGTGCGCTGAACGCCGTCATCTTTATTGGCGCCTTTCTTCGCCGCCGGTTTCTTGCCCGCCGACTCAATCACGCTGACCGGGATTTCAGCCGCGCTGCCTGATACAGGGATATTCTTCGCCGGCTGCTCCGCGTGAGCGGCGGCATTGTCAGCGATATTCGCAGCATTAACGGCATTGGCTGCATTAACGGCATTAACGCCTTTAGCGGCATTTTTGGACGCGGACTCCGCGGCGCTGACCGGAAGCTCAACCGCGCCGCTCGAAGAGGCGCGCGCCCTCATTGCAAGCTCCGCGGCGCTCTCGGAGGCCCTTTTGTTCTCCGACTCCACGCTCTCAAGCATCTTCTTTTTAGCGAACTCGAGCACGCTCACCGGGATCTCCGCGCCGATGGAAGCCTTTTGAGCCTCGACGTTTGCCATAACCTTGGACGTTGCGCGAATAACGGTTTCGATTTTTTCATTTGCCGCGACACTAACGGCAGGATGGTTTTCCGGCTTGACGCTTGCCTTCGTGTTTACGTTGACACTCGCGTCAACCTTAACATCGCTGCGCGCTGCGCGCTGCGCGCTGTGCGCTGCCCCCTTCGCGTTGACCTTAACATCTGCGTTTACGTCATCCTTAACGCTGATCAAAACATCGGTATGCTTCTCCGCTTTGGCGCGGGGCTTGGCTTCGGTATTGACGTCCGGCTTCGCGTTGACCGGGGCATCGGGCTTCGCGCTATCCTTGGCTTCAACCTTTGCCTCTCCGCTTACGCCGGATTTGGCGTTTGTGTTGACAGCGTTCTTGACGCCGGTTTTAATAAATGTGTTGACATCGGCCTCGGCGTCTGTCTTAACATTAGCATTTACAACGGTTTGCGCGTCGGGCTTGATGTTTGTGTTGATGTCGGCTTTGACATTAGCCCTAACGTTTATACCGGCGTCCGGCTTGACAGCGGGCTTGGCGTTTGTATTAACGTCCGGCTTGACGGCGGTATCGGCTTCGGGCTTGACGTTTGCATTGGCATCAGCCTTAATGTTCGTATTGACATCGGCTTTGATGCCCGCCTTAACGTTGGCATTAATATCCGCCTTTATATTCGCGTTGGCATCAACCTTAACATTGGCGCTAGCGTCGGCCTTAACGTTCGTATTGACATCGGCTTTGATGTCCGCCTTAACGTTGGCATTAATATCCGCCTTTATATTCGCGTTAGCGTCAACCTTAACGTTGGCACTAACGTCCGCCTTAACGTCCGCGTCCATAAGCGCTTTAAGGCCTTTCAGCGACTCTACGCTAACACCCTCGAACTTCGCCCCGTCAAGCGGGTTGCTCTTACTAAGCGCGGCTTTCAGTATTTCCGACTTGACCGTGCCGAGCTCTATCGCGGCTTTCTCTAAGCCCGTCATCTCCGCTTGCCCGCGCACTATCTGCCTTACGCGCTCCACCGCCGTCGCTAACTCTTCCGTAATAAGGCTGCTGAACGCGCTAACAGTGTCTGCGGTAGACATTCCGAGGTCGGCGGGGTTCACGGCCCGGGGGATTCCTGTGACCGTGTTTTCGTTGTTCATCTCGGCGGCTTGCTTGGCGACAATGCCGTACACGCCGATGAGCCTAAGCGCCATCTCAAGGTGGAATTTTTCCGTGCGCAGCGCGGTGGCGAACTCGGAGAGTTCCGCCGGGTCTTCCGGCGCGGCGATGTCGGCTATGGGGCTCGCCATGCCGAACTCTTTCATGAGCTTGTTTGCGGTTTCGGCGTTCGCGCCCACGTCTATCCTGTCGTTGGCCATCTTGACCGTGAGGCCGAGGTACGACATGATGGCGGCGAACTGGTCGATGTTTTCGATGTCGAACTCAAAAGCGGCCGCGTCTCCGCTTTCGCCCTCGTCGGATATGCCGAGTATGGAGGCGATTTTGCTTAACGCGTAGGAGATTAGTTCGTTGCCGACGCGGAGCCTTTCCTCCGGCGTGGCGGCCATGACCGCGGCGGGGATGGCGCCCTCGCCGTCTAAGCTGTATCCGCTGTTTTGCTCTGCCTCCGATACGCGCACAACGCCGTCTACAACGGTCAAATGCACACGCGGATTATCTTTAACGTTGACGGCGTCAATGCCCGCGCCTTCTTTTTCGGCCCGCGCGGCAACCGGCCCGGCGCTTTCGGCTTCGGGCTTGCCCTCCGCCGCCGCCGTTTTCGCGTTTGCGACGGAACCCGCTTTGCCTGCGCCGGCAACAGATTCAGCCTCCTTAGCGCCCTCGGACGCCATGAGCTTCTTGACCTCTTCGGTAAACGACTTGACGCCCGCAGGGCTTTCGGCAATGCCGGAAACCTTGCCGGCGGCTTTCGCCTGCTCCGCTTTCACGCCGAAGCCCGCGAGCTCGCCCGGTAAGACGTTTTTCACTGAATCGTTGCGCATTTTTTAGTATCCTTTTCCCTTTACAGATTAAATTCAAATTCTTTAACATCTTTTTTTAGGGACAGGGCTCCGCCCCGTAACGCCCCGTTTAAAAACACACGCCCATGGGGCGTTAAAACCGGTACATCAACATCATGCCCATCGTCCTAAGCCCTCTACTTTATAAGCTTGTTCAACCGGCCAGCCTTTTCCTTTGTCAATAAAGACAAAATCTTCCCCTTCTGCCTGTCGTCATTCATTTTGCCCAAGATAGAGGCAACCTGCGCATCCGGCAGAGTCTCCATGATCGCGGCGGCTTCGCCCGGCTTCATCGCCTCGTAAATCTTCGCCAGCTTCTTGTAGCGGGCCTCCTCGATCGCGGGCGTCTCGGCCATCTTCTTCTCAAGCAGCCCGCGCTCCTTAACAAGCTCCTCCCTGCCCTTCTCTATCTCGGCCTGAAGCAGCTCGAGGCGCGCGTACTGCTCCGCCATCCTCTCCTGCTCTTTCAAAAGGTCGGCGCGCTCCTGCTCCGCCGCCTGAAACGCCTTGCTATTGACCGCCACCAAAGAATCCCGGCGCGCGTTGTGCTTGACCTCCTGAACCTTCATCTCAACCTCGGGCTCCTCCTTCTTAAACCCGTATTCGATCCTCATAGTCCCGGTGGCAAAGAGCATAATGACGTACAGTATCGGAAACGTAACCAACGATACCGCCACAATCGCAATTATGTCACCCTTACGCATCTCCCAGTCCTTTTTTTATTAGCCATTCCGAACCTACGCAAAATAAACACTGCAAGTTCTGTGCCAAACGTGTGATTTGGGGGTATGGATTTTGGCATTGATTCTGAGTAACATGTTGATTTTTATGGAGTTAGGTATAATATATGAGCTGCCGAAGTTTTATATCGTTGATGATGATTCCCGAATAATTGACGGGGATAACGGGGAAAATTATTCCAAGCGGGGTAGACATTTCCGTATCAAAACCATTAAACCTAGATTCCGCAGTTAAAAATTGCATTTATTAGTATTTGAGTATTATTTTCAATAAGTTACGTGTATTTTGCCCCCATTTCCACGTTCACCCATTAGGTGAACGTTATGGATTGTTTTTTGCATTACGATGGCATTATCGTAATACAAAAAACAATCCATCCATAAATACCTACTGCGGATTTTAGGTTTAAAAAAAATCTGAAAAAGTTGAACCTGCTGTGAGGCGGGGGTGGGTGGATCGCGACGGCGGCACCCTCAGCATATCTAGGCAGTGCCGTCTCCTGTCGCTTGGGCGCACGTCGCTGTACTACCACGCCGTAGAGGATAAAGAGTTGCTAGCGCTTATGCGGCGGATAGACGAGCTCTTCACGGAGGATCCGACCCGCGGCGTCAAGCGGATGTGCTCCGCATTGCGCAAAGATGGGTTAGCGGTCAGGCTGTACAGGGTAAGGCGGCTCTTTGGGCGGATGGGGTTGTCGGCGATTTACTGTAAGCCACGCCTCTCGAATCCGCACCCGGGGCATAAGTGAGGTGGTCTAACTTTTCCGAACCGTTTCCAGAAGGTATTTTAAGTGGTTCTACCCTACTACCCGGCAGTAGAAAGGAGCCATTAGAATGCCCCGTAAAAGTTCATCCGCTAAGCCCAAGGCTGTTGTGCGGGCTGGCGCCCGCAGGACGCATG
>JAIRUL010000037.1 GCA_031254445.1 Chitinispirillales bacterium | reverse complement strand
AATGCGTGTCACCCCACCTTTAACGACCAAACGAGTAATTAAAAACCGAAATTTATGCCACGGGGGTGAAGAGGTATCGCTATCACAATCCTCATCATTCTGCTCCACGAAGTAACCTGACGACATCTCCCCTATCCCTTCCTTTTCAATATCGACACCTACAGCTCGAAGAATCGCTAAGGTTCCACATCCCATTGGCTTAACCGTGAGCACCCCACTTCGCGAAAGCGTGACAATGGTCGTGCCGGATACCCACACCCTAGGCATTAGCAATAGTATCGCGATTAATAACAGCGTCACTGTTATTATTGTTTTATATGTAAATGTTTTCATTCGTATATTAAGAACCCGTCCCCCAATACAACTTGAGGATCCCACTTTTTCCACATTTTCTCCTATTAATGACGTTTATTAACTTATTTATCCTAACGTTAGACAAAAAGTAATATCTGCTTCTATGAACCTCCTATTGCGGATATGGGCTTGATACATTTATATCTTCCCCATAAGTCAGAGTCGCGATAAGAGCTTATGCTGTTTTGGGGAACATATAAACAAACATTCGACGGAATGCTGTCTAGTGCATAACAATTCTCATCAGGATAGGTGATTAGAGTAGCAGGAGGAACAGCGCCTAGAGAGATGATAGATGCAATGGAGGTACATCCAGAAAATGCGCCCTTCCCAAGCCACTTAACACTGCTAGGGATTGTGACCGATGTCAAACCAATACTACCCAAAAATTCGCAGTTTCCAATGGCTACCACACCGTGTGGAATTGTGTATGCGCCTTGCTTATTGCTTGGATACCGTATCACGTCATCAATGACCTTATTGAACAACACGCCGTTAACGGAACGGTACCTGATATTATCGTCATCTACATCTATGGATATCAAACTAGTACAGTTGGTAAACGCAGAACGGCTGATTGATGTTACGCTGTTCGGTATCGTGATAGACAACATGCTGGTGCAACTGTCAAACGCGCCATCTTCGATTGATATTACACTGTTCGGTATCATGATGGACAACAAGCTGGTGCAGCCGGAAAACGCCTTTGTTCCGATCTCCGGTACTCCATCTTCAATTATGACAGACGTTAAACGAATACTTTTTGCAAACACAAATGGCGAAAATGAAGTCACGCTACTTGGAATCGTTACAGACGTTAGACCGGATTTATAAAAAGCACCTTGTCCGATTTTTTTGACGCTATTTGGGATCGTTATAAATTCAAGCCTTTCGCATTGTGCAAAGGCGTCATACTGGATACTAGTTACACCATCTTTAATAGTAACAGACATTAAACTAGTACATTTATCAAACATCTTTACGCTGATTTCCGCCACGCTTCCCGGTATTGTAGCTGATTTTAACTCACTCAAATCGGCAAATGCCATCGGTCCAATATCCGTCACTCCCTCCTTAACGACCAAACGAGTAATTGATGATCTAAATTTATGCCACGGGGGCGTGAAGTCACCATCGCACTCAGTATCTGACCACACGCCGTAATATGTCAACATCATACCTGGCTCTTCAATAACAACACCTACAGCCTGAAAACTAGCCACGGCACCCCATCCGGTCAGTCTAACCGTGAGCGTCCCGCCTCGCGAGGGCGTGACAATTGTCGTGCCGGATATCCACACCCTAGGCGCGAGCGCGTACATCACAATTAATAGCACCGCTACCGCGATCATAGCATGTTTATTCATCAACGCTTTCATTAGTGCCCCTCCCCAAACATTATTTCAGGGTTTAAATCTTTCCACGCTTTGCTTTTCTTCAAAATAGTTACACTCTCGCCGCCCCCTACAATTAAAGCTATATTTACAAAAACTTCAACAATTCCAGCCCCGAAGCCTCCTTGGCTCTGACTGCGTTAATCCCTGTCAACTCCAGGATGACCACCTCGTTCACGAGCCAGCAGTCGAGCCCGAGCCTCGGGCAGCCGACGAGCGGCGCCGTCCCCTTGCCGATGGAGGCGTGCATGTGCAGCTTCATCTCGCCCTCCTCGTTGCGGAAGAGCGTCCCGACGCCAACGAGTTCGCGCGCGTCGGAGAACTTCTCCACGGTCGTCCTAAGCGGCCGCTCGTCTTGGTCTATCGGCCCGACGACCACCGCCCCGTTCTTCACCCCGCCGATGGCGAACGCCACGCCGGCGTCGATGCCCTCCTTATCCGCGGCCTCTTGGATGCTCGCGTAGACCGGGTCGTTTTCGTGGAGCCGCACGCAAATGCACTTTCCAACTGCGCCTGTCGTATATTCCATATATACCGCCCTTAATGGTTAAAGTGGTAGAAAGGGTTAATGCCATGTTCGCAAAAAAACGCGGCGCGCCGTGGTTCGTCCGCGCCCTGCTTAATTTGGCCGCCGCCTCGCTGATTTACAGGCTCGCCTGCGGTTTTCAGAGGCACGCGCAGAGGCAGGGCGTAGTTATAAAATACAAAACGAAAGGATAAAAGTCAAACGTGGCCGCCCCGTCCCGCATACGCGGCGCCGTTAGGCCGGCGCTTGCGGCGCTCGTGTTTGCGCTCGCCCCGCTGCGCGCGCAGGCCGAGACGTTCGTCCCCGCCTCCCACCCCCTCGTCCGCTACACCGGCCGCTTCGACCAGCGCGGGCCTAACGGCGCCGTCCGCTTCGATTGGCCCGGGGGCGTTATAGAGCTGCGCTTCGGCGGGCGCTCATGCGCCGTTAGGATCCGGGGGGACGGCGGGTACTACGACGTCTTTATAGACGGCGTCCCGCTGACGCAGCGCTTCGACACGCTCGAAACCACCTGTCGGCTTGCCCTAGGGCTCCGCGACACGGTGCACAGCCTAAAAATCGTAAAGCGCTTCGAGGGCCTAAAGGAGCAGTCCGCCACGCTCCGCGGCTTCTACATCGACGCCGGAAAATCGCTCCACCCCATCGACGCCCCGCCGCCTTCGCGCCGGATAGAGTTTATCGGCGGGTCGAACCTGCTCGGCTTCGGCGTGGAGGCGAACACTGTCCGCTGCGACACGCCGGCCGTCTACTCGAACGCCGCGCTCTCGTTCGGCTACGCCGCCGCGAGGGAGCTCGGCGCGGAGTGCCACATCGTGGCGATGTCGGGCAAGGGGCTCGTGCGCAACTGGAGGTCGCCGTTTGTCGCGGCGGCGCGGCCATTCGGGATGTTCTACGGCAGGTCTGTGAAGAACGACTCCACGGCGCGGTGGGATTTCGGCTCGTGGGTCCCGCACGTGGTGGCGGTGTGCTTCGGGACGAACGACTTCTCGTCGAAGCCGCATCCGCCAAAGGAGCTTTTTATCGCGCTGTACTGGAGCTTCGTGCAGGAGGTGTGGGCGCGCAATCCGGAGGCGAAGGTCGTATGCGTGACGTCGGCGCGGGAGCCGGCGAGGTCGTATGTCAGGGAGTTTGTGGACGCGGAGAGGGCGGCGGGGAACGAGAGGATACGCTTTTATTCGTTTGGCGAGGTGCCGAAGAGGATGTGCGGGTGCGACTGGCACCCTAACGTGGAGGCGCAGGCTCAGATTGGGATGGAGTTGGCGGAGGCGATTAGGGACTGGTTTGATTGAGCAGGGGCGAGGCGGGGGAGGGCGCTGTTTTAACGCATGCGCCCACGGGGCGCGGAAACCGGTGCGCCGGCAAAATAATATGCCCACGCGCGCAAAAAGAATATATATTCTATTATATGGCGGTTTTTCACGAAAGGACATTTAACCCATGATTTGGGATCCGAAATACGAGGCTATGCCGCGCGCTAAGCTTAAGGCGCTCCAGGGGAAGCGGCTGCGGGATATCGCTAAGAGGGTGTACGAGCGGGTGCCGTTTTACAAGGCCAAGTTTGACGCGCTGAAAGTTGCGCCCTCCGACATCCGCGGGGTGGAGGATCTTCATAGGCTCCCGTTCACGACCAAGGACGACATGCGGGACGTTTACCCTTACGGGCTTTTGGCGTGCGATTTAAAGAAGATTATCGAGATCCATACCTCCTCCGGCACCACGGGGAAGCCGGTGGTGGACGCCTACACGCGGGCCGACATCGACCTCTGGGCGGAGGTGATGGCGCGCACCTTTTCGATGGGCGGCGCGGGCAAGGACGACATCCTCCAGAACGCCTACGGCTACGGCCTCTTCACCGGCGGCCTCGGCGCGCACTACGGGGCGCAGCGCATAGGGGCGGCGTGCATACCCATATCGGGCGGCAACACCAAACGGCAGCTCGACGTAATGCGGGACTTCGGCTCCACCATGCTCACCTGCACGCCCTCGTACAGCCTCTACATCGCGGAGGCGGGGCGCGAGGAGGGCATAGATTTCTCTAAGCTCCCCCTACGCTTCGGCTTCTTCGGCGCGGAGCCGTGGAGCGACAACATGCGCGCCGACATCGAGGATAAACTGCGCATCAAGGCCTTCGACATCTTCGGCCTGACGGAAATAATCGGCCCGGGCGTCGCCGCGGAGTGCGAGCACCAGAACCTGCTGCATGTCTTTGAAGACCACTTCTACCCCGAAATCATAAGCCCCGAAACCGGCGAGCCGCTGCCCGACGGCGAAAAGGGCGAATTGGTCTTCACCACGCTGACAAAAGAGGGCACGCCCGTGATACGCTACAGGACGCGCGACATCACCTACCTCTCCCGCGAGCAGTGCGCCTGCGGGCGGACGCACGTGAAGATGCACAGGATTTTGGGGCGTACCGACGACATGCTGATCATCCGTGGCGTCAACGTCTTCCCGTCGCAGGTCGAGCATGTATTAGTGACAATAAAAGGCGTGGAGCCGCACTACCAGCTGATTGTCGAGAGGGTGGATAACCTAGATACGCTGGAGGTTCAGGTGGAGATGACGGAGGATTTATTCTCCGACGAGCTAAAATACATAGAGCAAAAAGAGCGGCAAATAGAACACCATCTGCGCGAAGCGTTGCTGGTTCATAGCAAGGTGAAGCTGGTGGAGCCAAAGAGCATAGCAAGGAGCGAGGGGAAGGCGAAGCGGGTGATTGATAATAGGGCTTGACTTTGACTTTGACTTTGACTTTAAAGTCAAAATCTTTTTCAGACGAAGCCTATAAAAGTCAAATTCTTTAAATCTTTTTCAGACGAAGCCTACGGC
>JAIRUL010000276.1 GCA_031254445.1 Chitinispirillales bacterium | reverse complement strand
TTTTAAAGATTTTGACTTTAAAGTCAAAATCAAAGTCAAAGTCAAAATCAAAGTCACTCAGGCTTTTCATGATGCGCAATCTCCGCCTGATGCGCTTCTATTATCTTTTTTGCTTGATCGCCCGGCACCTGCTCGTAGTGCGAAAATGTCTTTGAATAGAAACCGCGGCCTTGCGTTAACGAGCGCAACGTGCTTGAATAGGACTGAATTTCCGCCTCCGGAACCTTTGCGGTGATTGTCTCCAACTTCCCTATTTGCTCCATCCCGCCTACCTTGCCCCTACGCGACGACAAGTCGCCCATTATGTCGCCTGTATACTCTATCGGGACGGTTACCTTTAGCTCGACGACAGGCTCTAACAGCACCGGCGACGCGGACTCGAAAGCCTTTTTGAAGACCTCGCGGCCGGCTATTTGGAACGCGACGTCTTTGGAGTCTACGGGGTGCGTCTTGCCGTCCACTAACGACACGCGCACGTCCACTATGGGGTATCCGGCAATGATACCCTCGTCTAGCTTCGCCCTCACGCCCTTGTCGACGCTTGGCCGTAACGGCTGGTCTATCACGCCGCCTACTATTTTGTCAACGAACTCATAGCCCTCGCCGCGAGCCCTCGGCTCTAAGTCTATGAAGACGCGCGCGTACTGGCCGGCGCCGCCGCTCTGCTTTTTGTGCGTGTACTCCACGTACTTCACCGGCTTCGTGACAGTCTCCCTGTAGGAAATCTTGGGATGCTTCTTCTCGACCTCGACCTTAAAGCGGTGCTTCAGGTTGCCTAAGATTATGTCAAGTTGGATGTCGCCCATCGCCGAGAGGATCGACTGGCGGATATCGGCGTGGTACTTGTAGCTAAAGCACTTGTCCTCCTCGTTCAGCTTCGCAATGCCCATCGCGACCTTGTCCTCGTCGCCCTTGACCTTGGCGGTGATGGCGACGCTTACAAGCGGCTCGGGGTAGGCGGTCGGCGCGACGCGGTACTTTATGGACTTGTCAACGAGCGAATCGTTTGTATGCACGTCCTTCAGCTTGAGCAGCCCGCCGATGTCGCCCGCGTCAATCTCGGCCGTGTCGCTCCGCTCCTTGCCGCGGATAAAGTACATATTGCCGATGCGCTCGGTCGCCCCGCGCGACGCGTTTGTAAGCTCGTGGCCCGTGGCCACCTTGCCGCTGAAGACGCGCACGAGGTTCAGCTCGCCCAAGTGCTCCTCGGAGACCGTTTTGAAGACAAGCGCGACCGTGGGGTCGCCGGCCTTGACGGCAACCGCCTTCCGCTCCTCGCCCTCGATAACGTCAACTTCCGTACGCGACGACGCCGGCGGGCAGAGGTTCACGATTTTTGTGAGCAGCTGGTCAACGCCGATATTCAGAAGCCCGCTGCCGGCAAGCACAGGGTAGACGGTGCCCTCAAGCACGCCTTTGGCGAGCCCGGCGCGGAGCTCGTCGTCGGTGATCTCGCCCTCGTCAAGGTACTTGTTCATGAGCGCCTCCTCCGTCTCCGCCACGGACTCCATGAGCGCCTGGCGCAGGGTGCCCACCGTCTCCTGCATCTCCGCAGGGATATCTATCTTCTTCCCGACCCCGTCCCCCTCGCGCGCGTACTCGAACGCCTCCTTGGCCACGAGATCTATAACGCCCCTAAAATTTGCCCCCGCGCCTATGGGGATGGTCAGCGGCGCGGCGGACGTCCCGAAAGCCTCCTTGATTGCCCCAAGCGCTTTGTCGAAATCGGCGTTCTCCTTATCCATCTTATTGACAAAAAATAGCCGCGCGATATGAACCTCGTCTATGTAGCGCGACACAAGCTCCGTCCCAACCTGAATCCCGTCCGCCGCGTCTATGAGCGTCACCGCCGTCTCCGTAACGCGCAGCGCAGCTTTCGCCTCGCCTAAATAATCCAAAAAGCCCGGCGTGTCCAACACGTTTATCTTCCTATCCCTCCACTCGCAAAACCCAAGGTGCGTAGAAATGGTCATTTTGTGCTCTTTTTCATCGGCCCGCGTGTCAAAGTTGCTGGTTCCGGCGTCTATCTTGCCCATCTTGGGCAGCGCCTTAGCCGTAAAACAAGCCGCCTCGAGAAGGGTGGTCTTGCCGACACTGCCGTGAGAAACGAAACAGGCATTGCGAATCGAAGCGGCATCGTATTTCTTCGTATTCATGGATAACTCCTCCGAATCCTCGTAAATAGGGGTTTTGGGTTGGGTGCGGCGGGACGCGCCGGGACACTATTATCAATATATATGGCGGGGGGATTAATGTCAAAGGGCAAGAATCAAAATCTTTAAAGTCAAGCTACCTATTGATTCTCCGCTCCGGCACCGTATTCTCCAAATTACTCTCCGGCATCGGAACCGCCGCCCCGTCGCCGAATAGGGAGCGGTAGACTTCTTCGGCTGTGAAGGCTACGCCGCCGTCGGGGTCTTCTCTTAGTTTTAGGAGGATCGGGCCGCAGGTGGTGTTTTTTAGCTTTCCGAGGGCGATGATGGTCTCTATCTTTAGCGCGGGTTCTTCCATTCTGTTAAGCATAGATATTAGGATGTTCGCCGCCGGTTCGTCCTTCATTTCTCCGATCAGCGATACGGCCAAGCGGCGGATGCGCTGGTCGATGTTCTCTTCTGTGATGATGACGCGCAGGTGCGGGGAGTAGTATTCGTACCTGACCCTGATGCGCTCTACCATGTCCTTGACCAGCTCGGGGTCGAAAGGCTCCTGATCGTATAGGTTTCTCAGTTTTGTGAGTTCATCGACCACCCGTGCCCTCTCCTCCTTGCGCTCCTCGGGGAACTTCGAGAACTCGTGGATGCGGTCGGCGCTCCAGCGGACGTCGCCGGCGAGGGTGTCTAGGCGGCGGTGCACGGCGGTGATCTCGCCGCGGATGCGGTCAACCCTATCCTCTACGCCGGTGAGGCCGTCTAGGCTGTTGTAGCCGGTGCCGATGTTCGCCTTGATGCCGGCGCGCAGCGTGGGCCGAAACAAAAACGGGTCGGCCCTG
>JAIRUL010000216.1 GCA_031254445.1 Chitinispirillales bacterium | reverse complement strand
AAACCATCCACACCGCCGCCTTTGACTTTGACGTTGACTTTGTGTGGCGGCTTTAGCCGCCACACGTTATGAAGCCGTAGGCTTCGTCTGAAAAAAGAATTTAAAAGAATTTGACTTTTTAGGCTTCGTCTGAAAAAAGAATTTAAAAGAATTTGACTTTTTAGGCTTCGTCTGAAAAAGATTTAAAAGATTTTGATTTTAACCTAAAATCCGCATACACGTAACTTATTGAAAATACTACTCAAATACTAATAAATGCAAATTTTAACTGCGGATTTTAGGTTAAAGGCTTTGACGTCTTTCACGCCTCCGTCATCAAATCCAAATGCCTCTTGTACCGCTTGGGTATCTTTAGCCCTACTAGGAGCCCCATTTCGGCCATAAACGCCGAGATTGTGGCGAAGCCGTCGGTGTAGAAGCGGGAGATTCTGGCGGCTTTGTCGGGGATGTTCATGTAGCCGGGGGGGCAGGCGAAAGTCCAGTTGGCGCCGCTACGGTCGAAGACTATGCGGAAATAGTTGTCGATGTCGGCGCTGGAGAGGCCGGACTTTGTCAGGAGGATGTGGTGCTCCATGCACTCGTCTAAGAGGCCGATGATTGCGTGGCTACCGTCGAAAGCTATGACGGCGAGCATCGGTTCGCCTTTTCTTATGGATGCGTCGATGTCGGCGCCGCCGTTTTCGGAAAATTTGTCTATTAGCATTGCAATGATTATCTCTCCGCCGTTATTCTCACAACAAAGAACACGAGCAGGCCTATGAGCACTGCGGCTGCGAACGGGCGCAGGAGATTGAGCCAAAAAAGCGTTTTGCGCTCGGCGTCCATTTTGTCTATCGTTTCCTGAATTCTGCGCGTGGGGCGCGGCTCGCGCCTCGCCTGCTGCTTAGAGCCGCCGGCGGGCTCCTCGGGCGACAAGATTTGGCGCAGGCCTTCCTCGAACTGGTCGCCGGGCTTCTCTTCGTTTTCGTTCATTTGCGGTTACCTTTTTTACCGTTGTCTGATGCGCGTGAATGCCGATTGCAGAGGGGCGGGCATAATAGGCCCACCCCCCTACAATCGAAATACGGCTAATTTACGTCAAAGCCATGCTTGATTCCTGCCCTTTTGGCGGGAACCTCGGCTACGCCCCTACATTAATATAATATTTTTTTTTCTAAATTGAAACTTTTTTCGCTATCAGCGCCCGCCATCAATTATTTTACTTGGTTCGTCATATACTAATAACTCTATCTGAAAAACCAAAAAAAAGGATGCCGCCGGAAACAAATCAGCCCAAGAAACACGTAGATCTACATATCCATACGCGCTACTCCGACGGCAGCTGTACGCTTGAGGAGATTATGGCGGCCGCAGCGGCCAGGGGGCTCGCCGCGGTTTCCATTACCGACCATGATTGCACCGACGCGTACCCTCGGGCGATGGACATGGGCGCGGCTATGGGCGTCGAGGTCATCCCGGGGGTCGAGCTGTCGAGCGAGATTCAAGGGATAGATATCCACATCCTCGGCTACTATGTAGACTTCGGTAACAGCGAGTTTATCGCCAAGCTTCAGGAGATGAAGGAGGCGCGTTTTTTGCGCGCCCAAAAGATCGTCTCGAATCTGAATAAGCAAGGCTTAGACTTGCGTTTCGAGACCGTCCTGAACATTGCCGGCGAAGGCGCCATCGGCCGGCCGCACATCGCCTCGGCAATGCTGAAAGAGGAGCTCGTCAGCTCTTTCCGCGAGGCGTTCGATGTGTTCATCGGGTACAACTCGCCCGCCTACGTAGAAAAACTCAAGATGTCGCCGAAAGAGGTTTTCGACCTGATAAAGCGCGCCGGAGGCATCCCGGTGCTCGCGCACCCGGGGGTCACGGGGGTGGACGAGCGCATACAGGAGTTCATCCGCGACGGGCTATTGGGCATAGAGGTCAGCCACACCGAGCACCCCGACGCCGCCATCCGGCACTACCTAAAAATATGCAAGAAAAACGGCCTCGCGTTCACGGGGGGCTCCGACTTCCACAGCAGCAACCACAGCAAGTTCGAGCTCGGCTTCCCGAAAGTCACATACGCCGCGGTCGAAAGCCTAAAGGACAAGCTATGCAAACGATCCCGATAATACTCGCGGGCGGCATCGGCGAGCGGTTTTGGCCCATGAGCAGGTCGGGCTCGCCCAAGCAGCTCCACGCGATAGGCTCCGACAGGTGCATGCTCGAAGAGACGCTCGCGAGGATGAGGGCGTGCTGCCCAAACAGCGTCGCGCCGGTAATTGTCACGGGCGCGGGGATAGCCAAAAAAGTCGCGGACGCGCTAAAGCTATCCGATGCAAACATCCGTATAATCGGCGGCGCGGCGGCGGGCGCGTTAACGGGCACGGGCGCAAGCGTGGACATCATAGCCGAGCCGCAGGGCAAGAACACCGCTCCGGCGGTCGCCTTGGCGGCGGCGTACGCGGCGGCCAAATACGGCGACGCGGTGATGGCCGTTGTCTCGGCGGATCACGCAATCTCGCCGCCGGAAGCTTTCGAGCAGGCGCTCGCCCGCGCGGCGGAGATTGCGGAAAACCGCGGCGGGCTCGTCGTCTTCGGCATAAAACCGTCGAGGCCTGAGACCGGTTACGGGTACATCGAGACCGGCGAGCGGCTTACCGCGGGCGCGGGCGGATGCGAGGCGGTTGAGGTGAGGCGGTTCGTAGAGAAGCCAAACCCGGCGGACGCGGCGGCGTTCATGGAATCGGGCGGCTTTTTGTGGAACAGCGGCATGTTCGTTTGGAAAGCGTCTGCCATCTTGGACGAATTCCGCAAGCATATGCCCGGCCTGCGCGCGCAAGCGGAGGCGGCGGCAAGCAAGGGGTTCACTAAGGAGGCGATAGGCGAATTCTACTCCGTATGCCGCAAGGAGTCTATCGACTACGGCATTATGGAGAAAGCGGAGGCGGTGAGCGTTGTAAAAGGGGGGTTTTTTTGGGACGACCTTGGGTCGTGGGAGTCGCGCAACAGGGTTTACGGGCGCGACGATAGGGGGAATACGGTAAACGGGCCGTTAGTATACGAGAGCGAATGCGCCGATTCATTAGTAATCAACAAGTCCCCGCACGCCGTTGCCGCCATAGGGCTTAAAAATGTCGCCTTGGTAGCCGTAGGCGACGCTATTTTGGCGATAGACCGCTCGCGCCTGCCGGATCTCAAAAAATATTTATCGGAAATCAAGGCGAGCGGCAAGTTCCCGCAAGAGCTGTTTTGAAGCGCGGCGGGAGCAAATAACGGTGAGCGGCGGTATCAACACATTAATCTTGAGGTTCGATAATGCCTGACAATATCAATACGCCCGACCGCGCCTCAAACGAGGCCGCGCGCCGTCCGGGCAATTCCCATGCGCCAACATCGACGCCTAATCGTTCCGTAATGTTCATAGCCGGCGAACCCTCCGGCGACGCGCACGCGGCGGCGGCCATACGGCGGATTAAGGAGCGCGACGGCGGCGTTGACGTCTGGGGAATAGGCGGGCCGAAGATGGAGGCCGCAGGATTCGAAGCGGTGATGCCGTTTGACGGGTTCAACCGGATGGGCTACGTCGAAGTGCTGCGGCATCTGCCGTTCTTCTTAAGCGCGAAGAAAAAGTTATTGGGGATGATGTCGGCGTCCCGCCGCCCCGGCGTCCTAGTCTGCGTCGACTACTCCGGTTTCAATATGCCGATGATGAAAGAAGCGCGCAAACTCGGCATCCCCGTCGTGTGGTACATAGCGCCGATGGTGTGGGCATGGAAGCGCAAGCGCGCGGCGGTTTTGGGCGAGCAGGCTTCGCATATCGCTGTGATATTCCCCTTTGAGGCGCAGTATTTTTCATCGTACAGCGCGCCGGTAACTTTCGTGGGCAACCCGCTGACCGAGTCCCTGCCGCCAGTGGGCGCGGCTGCGAAAAAATTCCCCGGAGCCGGCGGGTTCAGGTTGGCGATAATCCCGGGCAGCCGCCCGCAGGAGATAAAGAATATGCTGGGCGCGATGATTGACGCCGCGTCTATGCTAAAAACAAAATATCCCGCGATAAATGTCGCCGTCTCGCGCTTTGGCCGATTCGGCGGGAGCCTATTTGGCCTCGCGGCTAAGCGCGGCTTCGAGGTGACGGGCGAGCCGCTGCCAACGCTGCTGCAACGAAGCGACTTGGCGCTTATAACCTCCGGCACCGCGACGCTTGAGGCCGCGCTCATGGGCGTGCCGATGGTTATCGCCTACCGCACGTCGGCGGTATCCTACGCCGTCTACAAGCAATTCGTCACGATAGACCGCATCGGCCTCCCAAACATAATCGCCGGCAAAACCATCGTCCCCGAATGCGTGCAAGCGGACGTCAACCCAAACAAGCTGTATTGCGAGGCGGAGAGGCTAATCTCTATCCCGCGGCTATGGGAGGAAGCGGTTCAAAACCTATCGGGCCTAGGGCGCTTTTGGGCGAAAAAAGGGCGTCCGAAGGCGTTGCGGATATTGTATATTCCTATATATGAGAGTAAAATTAATCCCCTTAGCCCTGCTAACGCTCCTAAGCGCCGCAGCTTGCCTTGCGCAGCTGCCAGACCCCTATTCTATCGCGGCGTTTAACGTTACCGACCACGAGTATTTTGAGCTGAACAACTTCGTCATAAAAAACCCGAAGACATTGATGGGCACCGACACGCTTTTGGACATAGCCTCGCCGCCTTCGTTCATAAAGCCGGGCCAAATCGTCATGCGCAAGAAGTACGGGGCGGACTATAGGCTATACCTCGGCGAGTTGGACACCGCCGCGTTCCGCGTCTTCCCGCCGCTCTACGCCTTTCCGCTGCCCGCTTGGAGCCGCTCGGGGCAGGCTATGTGGTATAGGTTTTACGCTCGGCAGACTAACAACCGCAACCTCGATCTGGAGACGGTGTTCTTCGACAACGAGCGCGCGTACGTCCAGCACCACGGCAAGATTTTTTACTCGCGCAACGACGAGTGGGACTCTATAGGCGGCGTCGCGGCGGCGCCTTTCGGGGAGTTGCACATAGACAGCGAGCCGCCCGGGGCGGACATCTACTTTTACGGCAAGGCGACGGGCAAGAAGACCCCCGCCTCCTTTAGAAACCTTGTGGCGGGGCGCTACGAAACAGAGCTTTTTTTGTCGGAGCACCGTTTTTTGCGGCGCGACATCGCGATCCCCTCCGGCGGCACGGCGGCCAGTTCGTTTCAGCTGATGTCGGACTTCGACACGCTGCATGTGCTCGGCGACGTTCAGCACGGGACGCTGGCGCTCCCCTACCCGCCTATCGACTCGGCCTATAGGATAGGCGACTCGGCGACGCTAGCGCACAAGGAGCCGCGCCTCACGCTGCTTGAAGGCGAGTACCGCGTCGTCTGGAACGGCGGCGGGCTGTACAAGGACATCGACACGGCGGTCTCAATCCCCGCAGGGCAGATGGCTTTCTTCAACGCGCCGTTTGTAAGGCTAAGCGGAAGCGCGGTCTTCGAGCTTTACCCGCAGGACGCGCTGCTCTGCATAGAGGGCTTTCCTTGCAACCCGGGCGGAACCGAGGTAGAGCTGCCGAGCGGATTCCACACGGCGCGCGTGAGCAGGTACGGCTACGAGCCGGAGCGGCGCAAGTTCATCATAAGCCACGGCAAGAAGTACCTGATTCGCATCGCGCTAAGCGAAAACGCCGACAGGGACTACGACGGCTTCCCCGATTCCGTAGACAAGTGCCCCGACGTATACGGCCTCTACGACGGGTGCCCGAAACCGGGCTTCCGGCTCATGCTCAAGATGAAACAGGGGGAGCTTTTAGAGTACATGGAAACCGAACCTTTCTCGTTCGCCGTCTCCTGCATAGGGATAATCAGCCGCGACCCGACAAACCGCTACTTTCGCAGTTTTCTCTCCTCTTTCTCCGGCGGGAGCACGGGCGGGCTCAACAACTACAAAGGGATCACTTTAGGGAACGCTTATCAAGTCTCATACCGAGGCTTCATGGCGCACTTAGAACTTGGCCAGTGGGTATCGGGGGTAAAATTCCGCCGGCCGAACCCGGATACGATAGCGACGGAGCATGGCCGCTACGCGGTCGTTTACGACTCGTCGCACGGGGTAGACCCGGCGGTGTACCTCCCAAGCACCGCGCTATCCATCGGGTTCAAGTACCGCCTCAAAAACTATTCGGTGGGCTACAGCTTAGGCTACCAGTGGGAAGATATAATAATAGACGACATAGAAGACCTGAGCGACCACAAACTCAAGAGCGTCGCTTTCGACAACGACTGGTGGTTCCACGAGATGATGGTCGAGGCCGACCTGCTCACGGACACGTTCGTGACGCCGTCGCTATACGTTAAATTCAAACTCCCGTTCGGCCCGTTGCAGAGAACGAGGTGGCACTCGCTGCACCTCGGGCTGCAGCTCAGGATGAGGCCGGCGAATTGGAAAGGAAGAGGGTAAAAATGCGCGCTAGGAAAATTAGGCTGCCCGCGCCGCTTCAATTTGCGTTGCCGGCCGCCGCTGCGTTCTTTCTGATAATTTTTCTGATGATTTTCGGATGCTCCGGCGGCTTTGGGGCCGACGGGGAGGGGGCCGCAGAGCTTGGGCCAGGAATCTTTGGGCCGGACAGCGCGAAATAACGGCGCGCTCAATGGGCAGCGAATGCAATCCGTTATTGCCCGCGTTAAAAACACTCTCAACCATAGGACGGCGATGAAAAAAACTATCCGCGGCATTGCTCAGAAAAAACTATCGGGCGTGCCAATAACAATGGCCACCGCCTACGACTTCCCCGCCGCCCGGTCGCTTGACGAGGCGGGCATCGACTCTATACTTGTGGGCGACAGCGTGGGGACCAACCACCTCGGGTACGCGAGCGAGCGCGAGGTCACCATAGACGACATGGTTCACCACACCTCCGCGGTATGCCGCGCCGCCAAAGACGCCTTTGTTATAGCCGACCTGCCCTACGGGTGCGCCGACAGCGCAAGCGGCGCGGCGGCCGCCGCGAAAAAACTTGCCGACTGCGGCGCGGACTGCGTGAAGCTCGAGGGGTGGGGCGAAAAAGCGAACATCGTCAAGCACCTCGCCGACAAGGGCTTCACGGTCTGCGCCCACATAGGCTACAACCCTCAGGCGCACAGCAAGCCGCAGGTCTTCGGGCGGGAGCCAAGCCAAGCGAAAGAGCTCCGCGACGGGGCGGCCGCGCTATGCGAGGCCGGCGCGCAACTGATCGTCTTAGAAATGCTCCCGAAGAAACTCGCGGGGAAGATCACCGCGGAGCTGCCCATCCCCACTATAGGCATAGGCAGCGGCAACGCCTGCGACGGGCAGGTACTGGTCATCAACGACCTCTTGGGCCTCTCAAGAAAGCTGTTCAAGCACGTGCGCCGCTTCGCCAATATGCGCGAAATGATGTTCGAATCGTTCAAGGACTACATCGACGCGGTGAAGTCGCGGGAATTCCCGGGAGATGATAACTCGTGGTGATTTTCTGGATATGATAATATGCGCGTATCGAACGATATCGTAGGGGCGGACCCTTGCGGCCGCCCTCTTCGCAGATACCGGTAATAGCCATCGTAGGAATACCGGTAATAGGGCATCCGGGGTTTGGAATAGCGCACGGGGGCGCGGAAACGACGTTACACGTTCCGGATTTCGCACTCGATTCCGGCATCTAAGAATATCTTTCGCCAAATATTAAGCTCGTCAATGCCATACGGTTTTACTGACGAATAAGCAGGGTCTAACGTTTGGGCGTTTGGGTTGAATTGCTGGATGTAGACTTTGTTCACGCCATGCAATTCCGCGCACAGATTGTCAATATCCCCGCGCCCCACTACCCCTGGAACCGCGGTGATCCGCGCCTCGGCGTTTTTGCCCATTGATTTGGCGATGGCTACCGTTTGGCTCAGGCGCCCGCGGTAGCCGGGGCGCGACGCTTTTAAGAGCGGGTACTTGTCAAACGAGGTCTTGACGTCTAAGGCCAAGTAGTCCGGCCGGCAATCGTATATCGCGTCCGGCTCAAGCCCGTTGGTGTCGATCTTCACCTTCACCCCCAGCGCCCTCAATTCGCCGCACAAATTTTTTAACCCGCTGTGAATCGACGGCTCACCCCCGCTTATCACCGCGCCCTCAACGACGCCCTTGCGATTTACGATGTGATCCTTTATGTCGTCAAACTGTATTGACTCGTCATGCTGTCCGAGAACTATCCCAAAATTATGGCAATACGGGCAGCGCAGATTGCAACCGGATAGAAAAAGCACTGTAGAGATGACGCCGGGGAAATCAATAAAGGAAGTTTTAATCCAAGCGGATATTGCAATATCAATAGCCATAACCTCAAATCTCAATAAAAGATTAAAGTCAAAATCTTTTAAAAAATCTTTTGGGGACGGGGCTCTGCCCCGTAACGCCCCGATACATTAACCCCCCTATCAATATCCCCCCACATAAAGCGGGGGGATACTGTTTTAAAACATGCGCCCGCAGGGCGCGGAAATCGGTACATCAAAATCGAACACTACATTCACGCCCCCACGGCCTCCGCCACTTCCTCCGCGACCCCCGCCCCCTTCTCCGCCGCGAAGACTACGCGCTCGCTGAACTCCGACTTTTTTCCCGGATTCCAGTTTTGCACCGGGCGGTAGTAGCCGACTATCCTCGCGTAGACTTCCGTCTCTTCGGAACAGTTGGGGCACGAGAAATGTTCGCCCTTTAGGTATCCGTGCGACTTGCAGACCGAGAACGTGGGCGAAATTGTGAAATACGGTATGCGGTAATTGTTGGC
>JAIRUL010000204.1 GCA_031254445.1 Chitinispirillales bacterium | reverse complement strand
CACAGCGAACCGAAAACCCGTTACTCTTGCCGTCGTAGTTCTCGCCCACGTAGTCGTAGTTGTAGCCCATGTCCCGGTTGTCCGCGTCGCCGCTCCCGTACTCCGTGGCGCTCCACCAGTAGCCGTAGTAGCCGACATAGTAGAAGCTGCCATCGGAGTAGACGCGGTAGCCGCCCGGCAGGGCCGAAAAGCCGAACTCATCAGTACCATTGCCACTTGTACCATCGTCCCTGTCGTCCCAACCCGTTTTTGATTTCAGCTTTTTACCCGCAACCTTGTAGCCCCCTGCCGCTTCAACCAAGTTACCCCACTCTTCCCTGCTCGGCAAATGCCACCCGCTCGGGCAAACTGTCTGCGCGGTTTCCCACGTGTACAGCCTGCCGTATTTCTTGCCGTTGGATTCATCATTATCGTAGCACCAAGAGTTTTCGGTTTTGTAATTGAGATTCTCCGCCATCCAAGTTTGGCCGCCAATCTTAACCGTTCTGTAAATATGTCCGTCCCTTGGGTCGGTAAAGTTGATATCCACAAAAATCTCCTTTTGACAATTCTTTGATTAAGAATGGCCCATCACACATCCATCCACAGCTGAACCCGCCTCGCCCCCCCTGCCGCCGCCCCCGTTGCGCCTACCTCAACGGACGGCACGATCTTAAACACGTCAGTGTGCTCCATCACAAGCTGCTTGTTGTAGGCGAAGAAGACCGTCCCGTTTATAGGCGAGACTATGCGGCCTAGGGTGTGCCCCTCTAGGGGGTGGCTGATTTCGCAGAGCAGGTCGCCCTCGTTTACGTCTTCGCCGGCTTTCGCGTGTTTTTTCAGTATGCCGGCAAATGTTGTTTGCATGTTGCACATCGACTCTTCTTTTATGATGCGCGTGTGCGAGCCCGGGTGCAGCGTCCATTTTATGATGCCTTTGGCGATGAGGAAGCGCAGGACGGAGTTTACGGCGGTTTGGGTGGATTGGCGGCCTATGTGGTCGGTGTAGGCGGCGAACATCGAGAAGGCGTGGCAGCCCCAGACTTGCCAGTTGTAGTTGAGCGTCGCGGTGTCGTAGGGTATGGGGGTTCGTATTATGCCGTAGGGCAGGCCGAAGTCGGTGAGCGATTCGTAGGTTTCTTGTTTGCCGCTGCCGGTGTCCATCATCTTTATGTGCGGCAAAAATTCGCCCTCAAGGTAGAAGCTCGCCATCTGCACGCCGTATTTGTAGTCGCATATCGACTTGAACAGCCCGTCGGCTATGCGCTGCGTCGTTTCGCCCTGATCGTAGCCGGGGAACATGCGGTTTATGTCGGTGTTGTCCATCGTCCAGAAGCGTTTGCCGATGTTCATGGAGTAGTAGTTGGCGCACGGGATAATCATTATCCGCTTGCCGTCGACAAGGCACCCGTTTTCCTCTAGGCGTTTTAGGGTGTTGACAAGCTGCGCGCAGATGGCCATTTGCTGAATCTCGTTGCCGCGCAGCGCGCCTACTATGCAGCACGAGGGCTCGCCGCCGCCGAATGTGTAGGCGGTAATATCCATGCTTTGGCGGTACGGGGATTTTATTGAGTAGATGGTCTCTTTAAGCATCTTTTTTGTACTCCAGTATGCGCGCTAAGAGGGAGCCGCCGAAGACGACTGGGTATTCCCTTAGGGTAAACACAAACCCTTCGCACGGCGCAACCACCGTTTCGGCGATGTTGCCGGTTAGGGGGTCGATGATGGTTCCTATGCAGTCGTTTGCGCCGACGTAGTCCCCGTGGGCGGCGTGCGGGATGAATACGCCGGCGGCGTCCGAGTTGACGAAGCTTACGTTGCGGTCTTTAGAGACGATGGGGCTTCTCGTCAGGCGGAGCCTCCCGCTCCACATGCCTAGCTTATAGAGCAGGTTCAGTATGCCGTCTACAAGTTGCGTGCAGTAGCCTTCGGTGATGCGCATCCCGACGCCCATCTCGACCACCAGCGTCTTCACGCCGCGTAAGTTCAGCGCGTGCGCGAGCGTGGACTCGAGCACCGTGGCGGCGGCGTGTATCCACACGAAGTCCGTGTTGAGCATGAGCGCGTATTGGAGCAAGCCATCCGCGGTTTGCTCGCTTACCCTCACCTGCGGGATTTCTCGGAGGTAAATGTTGCTGGAGTGGATATCTATGCAGATGTCCGCGCCCTCTATGTCGCGCACGATGTTGTGCGCCGCGGCCTCGGCTAGGGAGCCGGTGGGGGATCCGGGAAAAATGCGGTTCATGTCGAGGTCGAACATGGGGAAGCCTCGGGTGACAGAGTCTATCCCCAAAGGGTTTAGGGCGGGGTAGATATCGACGGTGCCGGAAAATTTATCCTTCTCTTCGTTCAGCAGTTTAGCGAGGCGCGCGCAGACGTATTGGCCCTCAAGCTCGTCCCCGTGGGTGCCTGTTACGATGCACACGCGCTTGGTGTTCTCGCCGACGTTATTTTCGATGCGGTTTTTCTGTATTACAAAATTCTCCATGACGGGCAGGGCGGCGGTGTATACGGGTTTTATCATTGCGCCACTTCCATCTTTAGATTTACAATTTGAGTCCCCCGGCAAGCGCCCTTGAAGACGCCGCGCTCGACCGAGCAGTCTTTGAAGTCGCGGCCGCGCGAGAGCGCGATGTAGTTCTCGTCTATAAGCTTGTTCCGCGTAGGGTCTATGCCGCAGAAGCGCCCTTTGGATATTTGCGCCTCGACCCAAGCGTGCGTCTCCCCGTAGTCCGACGCCAAACCGGCGACGTAGCTGCAGGGGATTTTATCTAGGCGCAATAGAGTTAGCAAAATGTGCGCGTAATCTTGGCAAACCCCAGCCCCGCAATCAAACGCCTCTTGCGCGGCCGTGGCGTTCGTAGTTGCGCCGTGCTCGTAGCGCAGGCATTTGTTGACCGCCTGCGAAAAGTGTTCTATCCGCGATAAAATACCGCTAGGGGCAGATTGCTTGGCATCGTTATAAAAATTTATGATAGCCGCGCCGGGGTTAGTCAACTCCGTATGGTAAAGCAGCGCGCCGGTGTGCTGACCGCGCTCGGTGTACGGCTCGCCCGACACCTGCGCGCTCCCCTCTATCCCGAAGCGGAAATATTCGTGCGCCGCGTCTATGTAACCTGAGAGAGCATCGTTGCCGAAGCCGTCAAGCGTTTTCCACACCGTCGCCGTCGGCTCGATTTGCCACGACAGCTGTTTTATCTGCTGCCTGTTGTCGGCGGGCGGCAGTATCTTCAACAAAAACCTGTGCTTCGCCGCCGGGGACGAGAAGTGCAGCTCCGTTTGGTACCGGAAGCTCACGCTCTTCATACGGCATGCCCCTCAAACAACTTGCCTAGGCTGTCCAGCACCTCCTCTTGCCGCTCTTTGTAGCTGTTCTCCACCGCCATGACTTCAACAAGTATCGCCAAATGCTGCGTGTTGCACAACCCTTTGGGGGCGCGGGCAAGTATATGGCATAGCTTTTCGTATTCGCTGTTTATCAGCTTATGCTCGTAGTTAAACCTAAAATAGAGGTCTAGGCGCTCAACCAGCTTCCCGCCTTTTATTATGGTGCGCGCCTCGCCGTCGAAGAGTTTGTCGTCTATGCTGCCCCAAAACGCCAATAGGTAGTCCATAACCGGCATGAGCGCGAGGCGGAGGTTTTTGGTGTCGCGGGCGGAGTGAAAAACGTCCATGGCGAGCTGTATATAGGCGAGCGCTTCGCTGCCTATAGTGTTTCTGATGACCATAGCGTTGTCGTAGGCGCTGTGAAACGCCGCGCTTACGCTGCTTCCGTCCGCCTTGTCAAACAGGAAGCCGCGTATAAAGCCCTTGTAATCGCCGTAGCTGTCTTCAATCTCAAGGCTATTAAGGAAATTCCGGTACGAGTTTTTATCCTTGTCGAGCGTTATGTCGTAATAGCCGAAAAAGCTGTGCAGCGTTGTATAGACGCGCTCCTCGTACCTTCCGAGCCAATATAGGTTTCCCCTATGTTCTACCGAGATAATACCCATGTGTCCTTAAAACCTCCTCCCTGCGACGAGTTTACCACAAAAGAGCCTTCAACGCGGGAGAACCGCGTGAGCCCGCTCGGCCATACGCGCGTAGATACGCCCGTCAGCACAAAAGCCCGCAAGTCCGCCTTTCTCGGGACTCGGCTGCCGTCTTCTCCCATAACGTCCAAATCGATAAAATCTATAACCTCCTGCGAGATAAAGCGCCTAGGTTCGCGCTTGATGAGCGCTTTGAGGTCGGATAGTCTCTCTTCCGTCAAATCGCTACCGAACACCACGCCGTAGCCGCCCGCCTCCGACACGTCTTTTATAACTAGCTTGCGTATGTTGTCAAGCGTGTATTTAAGGTCGTCTTCGTAGTACGGCAGATACGTCGGCGCGTTGCTCAGAATAGGCTCTTCGTTGAGATAGTATTTTATCATCTTAGGCACGAAGTAGTATATGCCCTTGTCGTCCGCCACGCCGTTGCCAGGGGCGTTTATGAGCGCGACGTTGCCGGCGCGGTAGGCGTCCATGATGTGCGGCACGCCGATGAGCGAATCCGCTTGAAAAGTCATCGGGTCTAGGTACTCATCGGACATGCGCCTATACACCGCGCCCACGCGGGCCTTTACGCCGAGGTAGTTTTCGAGATAGAGCACCGCGTTTTCCACCACAAGGTCGGAAGCCTTCACGAGCAGCGCGCCGGTGCGCTCGGCGAGGTACGAGTGCTCGAAGTAGGCCGCGTTGTAGCGCCCGGGCGTGAGTATTACGTTCAGCCCGCCGCAGTTTACGGAATCCATGGTATTGCTCAGCATATCGGAATAGTGGCGGTTTTCGGCGATATCGTTGTCGGAAAAGGCGTCGGGGTTGCCGATGCGGCTGAGCTCCCGCGCGATAAGCGGGTAGGAGGCGCCCGACGGTATGCGCAAATTGTCTTCCAATATAAACCACTCGCCGGACTTCGCCTGAACAAGGTCTATGCCCGATATGTGGCTGTAAACGCCGCCCGGCGGGACAATGCCCCTGCACTCCGGCAGGTATCCCTTGGAGATATACACAAATTCCTCGGGGACGACTTTGTCGATAACAATATTCCCGTTTGTATATATGTCTTGCAAGAAGCAGTTGAGCGCGTTTACCCTCTGGACAAGCCCCTTGTTCAGAAAATCAAACTCTTGTTTGGAGATAATCCGCGGGATGGCGTCGTAGGGGAAGAGCTGCTCGATGAACTCCCCGTTCTTGTAAATCCCGAACTTAACGCCGTACCTCGTCATCAGCTTATTTATTTCAAGCGCCGCCGTAGTCGTCATTTCCATACTCGTCTACCTCCAAAATAGGAACTGCGTGTGCCATTTCCCCTTTGTAGAGTAACCAACGGGGATTTCGGAGCCGGCATAAAGATAATTCATAGCCAAGCGTTGTGTCAATAGTTTTCGGTATTTTTTTTGAATGCTGTTGCCATATAAATTCCGCACCAAATACGCACCAAACCTTTTCAAACTTTTTGCGTTTATTGGTGGTTTTTGATAGTTTTTACGGGCGTTAAGCTGCCTGATTTTCGGCGAAAAACGCCATTTTTGGCGCAAAAAAAGCCCTTTTCGCATAAAAAGGGCTATATTAAATGGAGGTGAGGGGAGTTGAACCCCTGTCCGAAAGACGATCAACACGAACCGCTACATGCTTAGCCGTCCTTTTAATCTCGCCCTCCCCTGACGCCGGTCGGCAAGCTGCAGGGGGTGCCAGAACCTTTGTCTCGCCTGCGGGCCGGTTCTTCCCGCGGGCCAGCGCCCTAGCTGCCCAACGACGTACAGGCGCGCTCCGCCGTCGGGTTGCCGCCTTTAATTAGGCAGCCATTGCGTAAGAGTAATCTTCGGCAATTGTGTTTTTGTCGGATTATTAGCGAGGCCAACCGACATCCTCGGCATGCTGTCCGGTGCTTCCCATCCCCCGTCGAAAACCAGTACACCCCCGGGGACTGCGAACCACTTTGGAACCGCCACTGCTACTTATCGCTCCTCCAAGTCATGCGCTTCTCCTCGCGGATGCGCTTGCGCTTGGACGAGTTGAGCCGCCGCTTCTTCTCCTCGGAGGGCTTCTCGTAGTGCCTGTATTTTTTCATGTCGGAAAGAATACCGGCCCGCTCGCAAGTCTTGCTGAAGCGGCGGAGAGCCTTCTCAAAAGCTTCGTCATCTCGCACAACGATACCATTCATGCAGAATCACCTACTTTCCGGGTCTATACGGTTAGACAGATATACAATATAATATCGTGGGGGATAAAAAGTCAATAAAAAAAATAAAAAGCTTTTAAAGCCTTTTTTCAGACGAAGCCTATAAAAGTCAAAGTCTTTTTAAAATCTTTTTCAGACGAAGCCTACGGCTTCATAACGTGTGGCGGCTAAAGCCGCCACACAAAGTCAAAGTCAACGTCAAAA
>JAIRUL010000198.1 GCA_031254445.1 Chitinispirillales bacterium | reverse complement strand
ATCTCAAACCGGACGATACGCTTGCGTTTGCCGCAACCGGGGAAAGTAGAGATTTTCAACCTAAAAGGCGGCAAAATCAAAACGGTGAAATTGAAGCAGGGCGGCCATGTGTTAAAAATTAATAATTTACCAAAGGGAATGTACATGGTGAGAGCAAGCAGCGGTAGCGGGGAGGCGTGGGGGCAATCGGTTAGGATGTTTGTGAAGTAGTTGACGTTGACGCTGACGTTGACGTTGATGTTGACGTTAAAAAATCAAAATCTTTTAAATCTTTTTCAGACGAAGCCTACGGCTTCATAACGTGTGGCGGCTAAAGCCGCCACACAAAGTCAACGTCAACGTCAACGCCTATGCACCTACAGACTTTAAGCCTCCAAAACTTCCGAAGCTACATCAGCCTATCCATAGCATTTCCTCCGGGCGGCGCGCTTTTGGAGGGGCTCAACGGGGTCGGCAAGACTAACATCCTCGAGGGCATACATATGTTGTGCACCGGCCGCTCTCAGCGCGGGGCGTCTCGGGCGGAGATGATTTCGCACGGGCAGGAGGCGGCGTTTCTCGAAGGCGGGTTTTGCCCGTCTAGCCCCGGCGGCGCTATGGCCACGGCTTCGCTGGGTTTTTCGCGGGACAAAAAGGTGGCGATGAAAATTGACGGGGAGGCGGTGGGATCCTACTCCGAGTGGTTCGGCGAGCGGCCTGCGGTCTCTTTCGGGACGGACGACCTTGGGCTTGTCTACGGCGCCCCCGATGGGCGGCGGAAGTTTTTGGATATGCTGATAAGCCAGATCGACCGCGCGTACCTAGACGCCCTTTCGTCGTACCGCCGCGCCATGGCCTGCCGCAACGCGCTTTTGGGGCGGACGGGCGACCCGGTACAGTTCGAAATTTACGAGCAGGCGATGGCCGAATCGGCGTCTAAAATCGTTTTCCGCCGCGTCGGCGCCATCGAAGAGCTGCGCCCCGCCGTTAGCGAAATTTACGGCGAAATCAGCAACCATTCCGAGCCTGCCGCAGTGGAATACTTGCAAAAGTTTAAATGCGATTTTAGTTGCGCGCAAGAGTGGCAAAATATATATTTAAAGTCTCTAGTCGAGCGCCGGCCTCGGGATGCAGAGCTCTTGTACACGGGTGTTGGCCCGCACCGCGACGACCTGCGTTTTTTGCTCGGCGGCAGGGCGGCCAAGGCATACGCCTCGCAGGGCCAGTGCCGCAGTTTCGCCCTCGCCCTGAAGCTCGGGTCGGTGCGCCTGATAGAGCGGCATAGGGGCGGCGGGATGATTTTTTTGGTAGACGACGCGGTCTCGGAGCTCGACCACGAAAGGACGTCGCGCGTGTACCCGCTTCTTGAGGGGCGCGGCCAGATTTTCATCGCGACGCCGAAGTGCCAGTTCGCGCTTGGCGGCGGGGTTCTGAGGTGCGCGGTTGAGGATGGAAAAGTAGTTATTGCCGGGTAACGCGCGGCGCGGGATGGAGGGCGCAACATGGAAAATATCCGAAACGCCCTGCCGTCGAGCATCGGCGATGTGCTTGGGCCGTTTTTGAAAGACAAGGGCTACGATACCGTCTGCAAGGAGTGGGAGGTGGTGGCCAACTGGGATCAGATAGTGAGCGGCCGCATAGCGGAAGTCACGGAGTGCGAGCGCGTTGAGGACGGGGCGCTGTATGTGCGGGTAGCCTCCGCGCCGTGGCGCCAAGAGCTATCCCACCTAAAGGAGCCGATCAAGGCGGCCATCGCAAGGGTTACCGGGTGCGACAGCATTAGGGACATCGTTTTTTATTGATGCGGGTAGATGCGTTGTTTATGTATAGATGTGCCGGCGCCATTGCGCGTGAAAAATGTGAATGCTTGAAATCTAAAATGTATTTGTAGGGGCCGAATATTTTCGGCTTTTGTTTTGACGATGATTTGTATTAACGGAAAAGGGCCGAAAATATTCGGCCACGATATCGGTTATCAATAGCAATTTTTGGAGCAATAAGCGCATGGCCGACCAGCAATACACCGCAGACAGCATTAAAACGCTCAAGGGCCTCGACGCGGTTCGCAAGCGCCCGGCGATGTACATCGGCAGCACCGGCTCGCCCGGGCTTCACCATTTGGTGTACGAGGTGGTCGACAACTCTATCGACGAGGCGCTGGCGGGGTACTGTACGCGCGTTGACGTTGTGATACACGCCGACAACAGCGTCTCGGTCACGGACGACGGGCGCGGCATTCCGGTGGGCTATCACGCGGAGGAAAAGATGTGCGCGCTGCAGCTTGTGCTAACCACGCTGCACGCCGGGGGCAAGTTCGACAACTCGTCCTACAAGGTTTCCGGCGGGCTCCACGGCGTGGGTGTCTCGTGCGTCAACGCGCTCTCCGTGGAGATGACGGCGGAGGTGCGCCGCGACGGCAAGATTTATTCTATGGCGTTTAACCGCGGGGTTCCTGTCACCGAGCTGCAAACGCTCGGTGACACCGAGAAGCGCGGAACGCGCATCACTTTCAAGCCCGACCCCGACGTATTTGAAACCACCGAGTACAGCTTCGACATACTATCGAAGCGCCTGCGCGAGCTTGCGTTTCTGAACAAGGGGATAATCATAAAAATAGTGGACGAGCGCGTGGAGGGCAAGCAGCACGAGTTTTGTTATCCGGGGGGGCTGTCGTCGTTCATCACGTACCTGGATGAAAACAAGACCCCGCTCCACCCGTCGCCTATCTGCTTCTCGCAGCTAAAGGACGGCGTGGAGGTCGAGATCGCCATGCAGTACAACGACTCCTACAACGAGAATATTTTCTCTTTTGCCAACAACATAAACACGGTCGACGGCGGCACCCACCTTTCGGGTTTCAAGACGGCGCTCACCCGCACGGTCAACTCGTACATCGACTCCAACAACATTATCAAGAACAACAACAAGCTGGAGATAAAGGGCGAGGACTTGCGCGAGGGGCTTACGGCGGTAATAAGCGTGAAGCTGCCGAACCCGCAGTTCGAGGGGCAGACCAAGGCGAAGCTCGGCAACTCCGACATCGCGGGCATAGTGAACACGTCGGTCGGCGAGATGCTCGGCGCGTTTTTGGCCGAGAACCCGGCCATCGCGAAAAAGATAGCCGACAAGTGCGTAAACTCCGCGATAGCGCGCGAGGCCGCGCGCAAGGCTCGAATGCTCGCGAGAAGAAAGAACGGCATGGAGAGCGCCGGCTTGCCCGACAAACTCGCCGACTGCCAAGAGCGCGACCCCGCAAAAAGCGAGATATTCTTGGTAGAGGGCGACAGCGCCGGGGGCAGCGCCAAGATGGGCCGCGACCGCACGTTTCAGGCAATACTTCCGCTCAAAGGCAAGATACTGAACGTGGAGAAGGCGCGCATAGACAAGATCATCTCGCACGAAGAGATTCAGGTAATGGTGCAGGCGTTCGGCACCGGCTTCGGGTCGGTCGAGGACGAGGACGGCTTCAACATAGATAAACTGCGCTATGGCAAAATCATTATAATGACCGACGCCGACGTTGACGGAGCGCACATCCGTACGCTGCTATTAACGTTCCTGTTCCGCCATATGCCCGGCCTTGTAGAAAACGGAAACGTCTACATCGCCCAGCCGCCGCTCTACAAGCTAAAAGCCGGCAAAGAAGAGCGGTACGTATACAGCGACAACGAAAAAGAGACCGCTCTGCAATCGTGGTCGGAGAAGAAGAACGTCGTCATTCAGCGCTACAAGGGCTTGGGCGAGATGAACCCAGATCAATTAGCCGAGACGACAATGAACCCCGATACGCGCACGCTCTTGCAGGTGAAACTAGAAGACTCGATAGAGGCGGACAGGATCTTCACGATGCTGATGGGCGAAGAGGTGGAGCCGAGGCGGAAATTTATAGAGGATAACGCGGAAAAAGTAAAGTTTTTGGATGTATGAGCGAGGCAATGGGCAATGATAGAATAACTTTGCCGATATTGTATTGGCGAATCTCATTGCTCATCGCCGAACGTTGAACCTTGTGCAGTCAAGCATCAATAATAATTCGCGGCAACAGGAAAAAACGATGTCAAAGAAAAAGACGATATTATTAACAAACGACGACGGCTTCCACGCGCGCGGCATCAAGTGCCTATACGACGTTTTGTCGCCGCTTTACAATGTGATAGCCGCCGCGCCCGAAAAGGAGCAGAGCGGGGTTAGCCACACGTTTACATTTATGAGGCCGCTCTTCTACCGCGAGGCCGGGGCAAACGACCAGATGCCGGGCTACATAATAAACGGTTCTCCCGCCGACTGCGTGAAGTTTGCTATAAGCAGCCTCATCAAAAATAAGCCCGACATCGTAGTCTCCGGCATAAACGACGGCGACAACTCCGGCCTTGCCGCGTTCTACTCCGGCACGGTCTCCGCTGCGCGCGAGGGGGCCTTTTACGGCATCCCGAGCTTCGCGTTTTCGATGTTCAATAGGAACAGCCCTTTCATGGGGCAGTACGCGGAAATGGCGCCCATGCTGATAGACGAAATCCTAAACGCCCCCCACCCGCCGCTTGACATGAGGGTATTCTACAACATAAATTTCCCCCCCTGCGACCCGTCTGAATCCAAGGGTTTCAAAGTTACGTGGCAGAGCATGGCGAACTACGAAGACGAGTATAGGAAAATAGAAGATAAGAGTCACCCCTCTTTCGGGGGTCACCATGTGTACGGTGATAGGATGGCAATAGAGGAATCGAACTCTTTTGATTCAAGGGCGGTACTGAATGGATACATAGCCGTAACGCCTTTGAACTTCGATTCAACGGCGCATTGGATGGTTCCGTTTTTGCGCCAAAAGATAGAAGACGGGGAAGCCTGAAGCCGTAGGCTGAAGGCTTTAAAGACTTTGACGTTGACTTTAAAATCAAATTCTTTTTTCAGACGAAGCCTACGGCTTCATAACGTGTGGCGGCTAAACAAAGTCAAAGTCTTTTTAAGATCTTTTTCAGACGAAGCCTACGGCTTCATAACGTGTAGCGGCTAAACAAAGTCAAAGTCTTTTTAAGATCTTTTTCAGACGAAGCCTACGGCTTCATAACGTGTAGCGGCTAAACAAAGTAAAAGTATTTATAAGAAATGTTACAGACGA
>JAIRUL010000055.1 GCA_031254445.1 Chitinispirillales bacterium | reverse complement strand
CGCCGTTCGACGGAAGCAACTTCTCAGGCATATACTTCGAGTACAAGACATCGTCAAGCGTAGACGCCGTGAAGTTTGTGGTTAGCGAGAACACGTACACGGCGTCCGACGGCACGGAGTACCATGTCATATTGCCGGGTACAAACGGGAGCTGGTCCGCGGCGCGCGTGGACTACAGCGCCTTGACGCAACCGTCGTGGGTGCCGGCAGCGCAAAGGCATTCATTTAGACCCGCCGACCTCTCCAAGATGCAGTTTGGTTTCTACGATACCCTCGTAACCGGCTCCATCGCCGTAGACAACGTCTACTTCCTCGGCGACGACAATTTCATAGGCCAAGCGCCTTCGGCCTACAATCTAACCTACACGGCAAGCCCGCTCGAGGGCGGCGCCATTCGGGTCGGCGGCGTGGAGGGCAGCGCTGTCGTTGTGCCGGTGGCTGCCGGCGGGACGGGCCCGGCGGCCACGGCCATCCCCAGCGCGGGCTATGTTTTCGTAGGGTGGCAAGACGGCGGCGCAGCCGCTGATCTCCCCGGCTACGGCCCGGTGACGGAACACAAGGAGTTCATCGCAACCTTTGCGCCCTTATTCACCGTTACCTACAAAGCCGGCGAGGGCGGCAAGCTGCGCGTCGCCGGATCGGACGTGACGGAGCACACCGTCGCGCTGCCGCGCTCCTCCGACGCGTGGCCAAGTGTCCAAGCCGTCCCAAACACGAGCCCCGCCATATATAGGTTTGTAAGATGGAGCGACGGCGCAACATTGCCAACCCGTATCGACAACAACAAGATAGACGCCAACGTGACTTTCACCGCCGAATTCGAAGCGGTTATCGACACCGTAACGTTCATGTATTCCGCCGGCGAGGGCGGCGGGCTGCTAGTCGGCTCCGAGAATGTAGGGCAGGAGTACAGCCCCAAACTTATACCGGGCCAAAGCGTTACCGTAACAGCCGTCCCGCTCGCCGGTTACGCCTTTGCGGGATGGAACGACGATGTTAGTAAGGCGGCGGAGCGCACCGACGCCTACGCCCGCCCCAAAATCGACGCTAGGGCGGCTTTCACGCCAATCAATACCGATCCCGATAAGGTTACCCTCGTTTACCTTGCAGGCAACGGCGGCAAGGTGCAGAAAGGCGACGACGAGGGCAATCAGGTTTTCGAAATGGTGGCGATAGGCGAGACCGGCCCAGCCGTCACAGCCAAACCCAACGAGGGCTACCACTTTGTAAAGTGGAGCGATGACGTGGATACGGAGACCCGCTCCGACGTCGCCGACGCCGACATGACGGTTACAGCCGAATTCGCCTCCGACGACATAGACAAGATATTCACCATTTCCTATTCAATAGGCGAGGGCGGCGGCGGTAAATTAATAATCGGCGACCGCGAGGGCGAGGTAGACTCTTTTGACACAACCGTGGCTTTCGGCGGAAGCGCCCCGACCATTTCGCCGGCTCCCGAAGAGGGCTACACGTTCTTAATGTGGAGCGACTCATCAACCGCAAACCCGCGCTTCAACAGCTACATACAAGCCGACGTCATTGTCTACGCGATATTCGAGGAGGAAACCGCCGTAGCCGCCAACAACCGCGAGGTTCCGCCCGCGCCCAACGCTGAGGTATCCGTAATAACCCCGCTGCCGGTAATAGCCGGAGAACTCACCGCCGGCCCAAACCCCGCGTCCAAACAAACCGGCGCGGTCAACTTCTTCCGCACAGGCCAAAGCATCAAAACCGGAAAACTGCTGATATACGACGCCTACGGCAACCTAGTAACGAAACTTAACCTGAGCGACAAAAACACCGCCGGAAAGCGAATCGTAGCCGCATGGAACCTAAAAGACGCCAAAAACAGACCCGTAGCCGAGGGAACATACATAGCAAAAGGCGCAATCACGACAAAGAGCGGAGCCAAAGAAAAAGTCTCCGCCCTAATAGCGGTTGTCAAGTAGACTGCTGTTGATGTATTGTGCTGATAATATCGTACCTGCTTTTGCGCCCCGCTACGGGGCGCTTGTTTTCAAACAGTGTCCCCCCGCATCTTTATGCGGGGGGACATTGACAGGGGGGCTCATAAGTAGATATTTATGGATGGATTGTTTTTTGCATTACGATAATGCCCTCGTAGGGGCGGACCTATGTGTCCGCCCTTCTCCCGCATAGGTTTCTCGGCGATGCATAGGATGGGCGTTTTTGGGTTGATGTTGATTTTTTTGTGTCCGCCCTTTCCCATATAGGTTATTCTGTATAAAAGCCATCGGTTTTCCAATGTTCCCCACGGGCAGTATATATATTGGTTTTTCTGTTGGATTACCCATGAACACTAACACTGGAGGACGCTGTGAGTATCGGGAAGACGTTGGGTCGGGTTGGGATTGTGCTGTCGGTCGCGGTAACTGTAGCCATTGGGCAAACGCCCGCAAGCGTCAAAATCGGCAACCAAACATGGACAAAACAAAATCTCAATGTCAAAACGCAGGGCAGTTGGTGTTATGAGGACAAAGAATCTAATTGCGCGAAATACGGCAGGCTCTACACATGGGAAGCCGCGAATAAAGCTTGCCAGAGCATGGGCGGCAAGTGGCGGTTGCCGACTCGTGATGATTGGGATAATTTGATGAAAGCGGTGGGAGGAGTAATGGAAGTAGATGAATACAGAGGTGCTTATTACGAGAATGCGGGTAAAAAGCTTAAAGCAAAAAGCGGTTGGGAGGGTAACGGCAACGGTACGGATGAATTCGGCTTTTCGGCCCTGCCGGGCGGCCACCGCGACTACTCCGATGGCAGCTTCGGCAATGCCGGCTACAGCGGCTTCTGGTGGAGCGCGACGGAGAGCGATGCTGGCTTCGCTTACTTCCGGGGCATGTACTACAGCTACGACGGCGTGTACGAGTACGACGTCGGCAAGAGGTACGGGTACTCGGTGCGGTGCGTTGGAGTGGCCAAGGACTGAAGCGTCGGGCGGTAGCCGCAAGGCCGCCGCTTGACGCCGCCCCCAGCCGCGTTAGCGGCATTCTTTAAAATCTTTTTCAGACGAAGCCTACGGCTTCATAACGTGTGGCGGCTAAAGCCGCCACACAAAGTCAACACCAACGTCAAAACCATCCACCACGCCGCCTTTGACTTTGACTTGTGTGGCGGCTCTGCGCCACACGTTATGAAGCCGTAGGCTTCGTCTGAAAAAGATTTAAAAGAATTTGACTTTAAAAGACTAAATGGCTGCGGCTCTGCGCCACACGTTATGAAGCC
>JAIRUL010000051.1 GCA_031254445.1 Chitinispirillales bacterium | reverse complement strand
AAACGTACTCCGTGCGGTCAACGGCTACATACGTTCCGCTGTTCACTATCGCCATAGTTATGAAGCCGCTAAACGGCGCATAGACGCCGGCTTTCGGCTCTTCGCCGGAGAAGTAGAACGCCACCTTTTCCTTGGCATCCTGCGCGGCGGCAAGGCAAAAGAGGGCGCACAGCAAAAAGGCGGCTGCTGCCGATGGGCTGATTTCCGGCTTTGTCTCAAAACGCATTGCCTTGCCTCCCGCGTTTACGCGCCAGCGCATAAATAGCCGGCATCGTATAAATGTCGCGATTAATTTTATAGAATATATATTGCCGCGGCAGATAACGCAAAAAAGATTATTTCGCCATCTTATCGCGGCCTTTTCGGAGCGCCCCCCGGCGGTTCAGATTTTTTTTATTTTTACCGTTCTTTTATTGAAAATCCGAAATGCCAAATATTATATTGTACTGGGATACCGTTTTTTTATGCTATTTTTTACTATAACCGTAGGCATAGCCGTAATAATTATATAGGCAATCCATATGGGATGCGGCCGCGCGGCGGCTTATAGGGCTAAAAATATAACGTTTGGCAGGGCATTATGAATAAAAAGCTGCTTATTGTGGACGATAAACGGGAAATTCGCCAGCTCGTCCGGGCTACTCTGGAGTTCGACGGCTGGGACGTGTTCGAGGCCGAGAGCGGGGACTTGGCTATAGACGCGGCCGCCCGGCACCGCCCCGACCTGGTCATCATGGATATGGTCATGCCCGGGACGATAGACGGGATGGAGGCGACGCGGCGCATAAAGGCGGCTCCCGAGACGGCGGGGTGCCAGGTTATAATGCTCAGCGGCTCGGACATAGAGCTCCGCGACACGGCGCTTGAGGCCGGGGTCACGGAGTTTATCCAAAAACCGTTCAGCCCGCTCGACCTCATAGAGAAAATCGAGACGCTTTTCGGCAAAAAAAACTAAGGGAGGCCAACGTGCCAGTAGTGGAACCAGACATAATCGACAGCGCGGCCTTGCCCGACGACGGCGTGGACTACCGCAAGCAGAATAGGGAGCTCGAGCAAGAACTCACGTTTTTGCGCGTGGAACTCGAAAAATTCAAAAACGAGGCCGCCAGAGCCTACATCCTCTCCAAAGAGCGCCACAAAGACTCCGCTATGATGTCGGCGCAGGCCATGAAGACTATCAAGGACTTGCACCAAAAAATCAAGGAGCTCGACTCGGCGAAGAAGAAAATTCACGAAGCCTACAAAGATACCATAAATAGGCTCGTCATAGCAAGCGAGTACAAAGACAACGAAACGGGGAACCACATCCTGCGCATGAGCAGGTACAGCGTCTTTCTAGCCGAGCTCTACGGCTTAGACGCCGCGCAGCTTGAGGAGATCGAGCTCGCCTCCCCCATGCACGACGTCGGGAAAATCGGCATCAAGGACAGCATCCTCTTCAAAAACGGCAAGCTGACCGACGCCGAGTTCGACGAGATGAAGCGGCACACCACCATAGGCGCCGCCATCCTCAACAACCCCGACTCGGCCATCATCGAATGCGCGCGGCAAATCGCCCTCTGCCACCATGAAAAGTGGAACGGGCGCGGCTACCCAAACGGCGTGAAAGGCGAGGCGATACCCATAAACGCCAGAATCGTCGCGATTAGCGACACGTTCGACGCGCTCACCTCCAAGCGCCCGTACAAAATGCCCTACCCCATCGACGTCTCCTGCGACATAATAAGCAAGGGGCGCGGCGAAGACTTCGACCCAAGCCTCGTAGACCTGTTCGTGAAAAACATCGACGGCTTCGTCAAAATCAAAAACAGCATCGACGAGGTAGTCGTAGACGAAGCCGAAGTGCGAGCCAACTTCACCTGGAGCGAAAGAGACAAAGAGGACGCCGCCGCCCGCGGGTAGCGCGCGTTTCCGACTTTAATAATGGATCACCGCATGGACATACTGATTATCGGCGGCACCGGCAACATCTCCTCCGAAGTCACGCCGCTGCTCGTATCCCTTGGGCACAACGTCACCGTCCTCAACACCGGCAGGCACCCGGCCCCGCAAGGCTGCAAACACATCAAGGCCGACCGCTTCAACCCGCTGGAGTTCGAGAACGCCGTTAAGGGCATTAAGGCCGACGCCGCCATAGACTTCATGGCGTTCGCCCCCGGCCACTGCCGCGCCGACTACCGCGCGCTCCGCGGCAACATCGGCCAATTCATATTCATATCGAGCGCGACCGTCTACCAAAAGCCGCATATAAAACTCCCCATCACCGAAGAGACGCCGCGCGGCAACCCGTTTTGGCCCTACGCCCAAGACAAAACCGCCTGCGAAGAGTACCTAGAATCCGTCCACGGGCAAGACTTCCCCGTCACGATAGTGCGCCCCTCGCACACTTTCGGCAAAACGTGGATCCCCTCGCCCATAAACGGCTGCGGCTTTACCGTCGCCGCGCGAATGCTCGCCGGCAAGGAGTTCATCATACACGGCAACGGCGAATCCCTCTGGACGCTCACCGCATCCTCCGACTTCGCCAAGGGGTTCGTGGGCCTCGTAGGAAACAAAGGCGCAGCCGGCGAAGCGTTCCACATAACAAGCGACGAAGCGTTAAGCTGGAACGGCATCTACAAGGAGCTAGGCGCGGCGCTCGGCGCAAACAAAATGAACCCCGTCCACATCCCCACCGAATTCATAGCAAAGGTCTACCCCGACGCCCGCGGCAAGCTCTTGGGCGACAAGGCGGAGAACGGGGTCTTCGACAACTCAAAAATCAAGCGGTTCGTCCCCGGCTTCAAGTGCGAAAAGAGTTTCGCGGCGGCGATTCGCGAGTCGGTCGCGTGGTTCATGGAGAAGGCGGAGCGGCGGGAGGTTGACGAGGGGGAGGATAGGCTGATTGAGTTGATTGCCGGGGCTTGGAGAGCTGACGGGGCTCTGCCCCGTAACGCCCCGATGCTTAATCCCCCCTCCTTTCAATAGCCTCCCCCCTTAGTTAGGGGAGGCTACTTTTCGCTCTTAATGTCGGCTTTCTCGCCTGCCAACGCAGAAAAATCAGCCTGCGCCTATGATTTTTGGGCGTAGGTTTTTTCTATGTAATCCTGCGCCGCGCGCAAACCCTCCGCAAACCCGATCAATTCCGCGCGCCCTTCGGCGTTAAGCGTCTCGTATATCCCCAGCAGCCGCTCTACCCCGCCCGCCTCTTTTTTTACCGCGTTCTTGTCCGTCATAAGACCCTCCTCCGTATAGGCAATTTAGAACCCAGTTCATAATCCAGCCTGTACCCGCTACGCAAACGCATAGCGCCAGGCAACGCTTGACCGCCTCCGTCCGAACACAGGGCGGGGGCGCCGGCTCCTGTATCGCTGTACCGCGTTGTCAAGCGCCAACGCGCCCGCCAACATCAACACCGCCCTACTGCTGCTGCTTACGCAGAAACGTAGGGGTCTCCAAATCGTCGTAGCTGTCGTACGGCAGCCCTTTCATCCTCGGCGCGAAATTCCACATATCGTCCCGGCTTCTGTAGGGCTGCGTGCCTCTCTCCATCTGCGTGCCGACATCGGCGGACGCCATGGCGGGCTGCACCGCAACAGACGGCTGCATGACAGCGGCAGGCTGCATAGCCGCAGCGGGTTGCATGGCCGCGGCGGGCTGCTGGAACGACGCCATAGAAGCGGCCTCCGCCGCGGCGGGCTTAGCCGCCTGAGGCGAACCGGAGAGGTCAAGCGCCGTCTGCTCCACCTTGTTCTCGCGCGACGGCAGCCCTACCTTTAAAGCCCCGGAACCCCGCTCGTCCTTGTGCGCCGTGATGGACTTGTCGTTGAAGCCTGTAGCGATGACGGTTACCTTTATTTGGTCTTTCATTTCGGGGTCGATGACCGCGCCGAAAATCACGTTTGTCTCCGAGTTCTCCCCTATCGTGTCAAGGGCGCGTTGGGCGGCCTCGCTCACTTCCATTATGCCCATGTCGTCGCCGCCGGTAAAGTTGATGAGCAATCCGCGCGCGCCGAAAATCGAGATGTCGTCTAAGAGCGGGCTGTGGATGGCGCTCTCTAGCGCGGTGACGGCGCGGTTGGGGTCGTCGCCGCCCGCGTAGCCGGTACCCATAAGCGCGTCGCCCATGCCCATCATAATGGTCTTTACGTCCGCGAAGTCAACGTTTATTAAGCCCGACTTCGTAATCACATCGGAGATGCCTTTTGTTCCCTGATGCAGCACCTCGTCCGCGCTCTTAAAGGCGTTTATCAGAGTCGTCTTTTGGTCGACGATAGAGAGCAGCTTTTGGTTGGGAATCACGATTATCGTATCGATATACTTCCGCAGCTCGTCGATGCCCTTCTTGGCGTTCCTATCGCGCAACATACCCTCAAAGAGGAACGGGCGGGTAACGATAGCGACCGTGAGTATCCCTAGCTCCCTTGCGATCTCCGCAACCACCGGCGCGCCGCCGGTTCCCGTCCCGCCGCCCAT
>JAIRUL010000006.1 GCA_031254445.1 Chitinispirillales bacterium | reverse complement strand
CCGGCAGATAGGGAAACCGGAGGCCGACCTACTTGCGGATACCGTCGAGTACAACCTCATTTTTTCCGAATTGCAAAAAATCGACATGGTGCTGCCCGAGGGCGCGCGCATTGACAGGAAGGTGATTCAGGATATCCTCGGCGCCACGAGGGAGATGACGGTCTACGAACTAGCCGGCGCGCTAGGCAAGAGGGACCTGTCCTCCGCGCTCGCCGTCTTAGACTCGCTCTCCGCCTCCGGCCTCTACGCGCCGCTCGCCGTCTCCGCGCTCTTTAAGCACTTCTGGTCGCTTTTAAGGATAAAAAAGTGCTTGCAGGAAAACCCCGCCCTCCTGAAGCAGTACAATACAAGGTCGTTCGAGGCGCAAACCGCCGCTGCCTACGAAATCGGCGTAGCCTGCGGGATGGTCACCGAGAAGACGAAAAGCCGTGTGTACCCGATGATAATAAAATCGGGCATCGTGAACCAATCTCAAACATTTAGTGAAAAAGCGCTTGCCGAGATTATAAAATTATTACAGAGGTTCGACGTAGACGCAAAAACGGGGAGAGCGGAGCCGGTGGAGAGGAACTTGCAGATGCTGTGCTATAAAATAGTTAGGGCGGCGTAAAAGCCTGAGGCCGTAGGCCGAAGGCTTTAAAGATTTTGATTTTAAAAGATAAAAAAGATAAAAAAGTCAAAATCAAAGGCTTGTATGAGATACTTTTTCCGCGTAGAGTACGACGGCACCCGTTTCGGCGGTTGGCAGTATCAGCCTAACTCTATCTGCGTGCAGCAGCTAATAGAGGAGGCGTTGACCGTTGTATTGCGGGCGCCTTGCAGCGTAGTCGGCGCCGGCCGCACCGACGCCGGCGTTCACGCTCGGGCGCAGGGGGCGCACTTCGACGCGCCGGAGGGGGCTGATGTCGATACCGGGCGCTTGACTGCATCCCTGAACGCGCTTTTGCCGCCCGACATAGCCGTGTACGGCATGAGCCCTGCGCGCCCCGATTTTCACGCGCGCTACGGCGCGGTGTCCCGGCGGTACAAATATTATTTTTCCGATAGGAAGAACCCCCTCAACTACAAGAGGGTGTGGATGATGTACTACCCAATAGATTGGGGGCGTGTAGACTTGGAGGCTAAACATATACTTGGGCGGCACGACTTCACGACGTTCTGCTCATCCGGCGCGGACTCCGACAACAAGGAGTGCGATGTCACGCTCGCGTCGCTATCGGCGCGGGGGGACGGCGTGAGGGTGTTTACGATTGAGGCGAACCGCTTCGTCTACAAGATGGTGCGCTCGCTCGTCGGCACGCTCGTCGATATCGGGCGCGGGCGGATAGAGGGGCCTCTTGACGCGCTCATTGCCGCTTGTGACCGCGAGAGGGCGGGGGAGACAGCCCCGGCCTGCGGGCTTGTCTTGGAGTGGGTAGGCTACCCGCCGGAGGAGAGCCTATGAGCGAAAAGCGCGCCTCCGCAGCCGTCGTTTTCGTATGCGTCGTTTTCGCTATGGCCATAGGCTTCTTTGCGGGCGGCGAGATTATACATTTTATATACACTAAAGAGCTGGGGCCCATTCTCGGCATAGGCGCGGATTCGTTGGCGCCGTCCAAGATAGGCCAGTCAAAAGCCGCCGGCGGCTATGGCGGCGGCGACACGCAGTCCGTATGCGATCACCGGATGAGCGCAATAGTGACGGCCACGCGCCGCGCCGCGCCGTGCGTGGTCGGCATTGTCGTCACGCAGATACAAGTGGTGCAAAACCCCTATGCCGGCGACAACTTTTTCGACTTTTTCTTCGGCCCGCAGATGAACCCGCAGCGCTACCGCAAGATCGAGAACATCGGGTCGGGGTTTGTCATAAGCGAGGACGGGATGATCATCACGAACTACCACGTGGTCAAGAACGCCTCCAAGCTCTACGTCAACTTCCCCGACGGCAACCGCGTGGAGGGGAAGATTGTCGGCACGGACGAGAAGTCCGACCTCGCCGTGATCTCCGCGCCGGGCGGCAAGCACACCCCCGCGCTCCTCGGAAACTCCGACAAGTGCATGATAGGTGAGTGGGGCATCGCCCTCGGCAACCCGTTTCTCAACTTCATAAACGACGCGCACCCCACGGTCACGGTGGGCGTGATAAGCGCCCTCGACCGCAACTTCGCCCCGTCGGAGGGCGTCTACTATCAGGGGATGATCCAGACCGACGCCGCGATAAACCCGGGGAACTCCGGCGGGCCGCTCGTCAACGCGCTGGGCGAGGTGGTGGGGATAAACTCGTTCATCTACACGGGCAGCTCCGCGAATACCGGCTCGATAGGCATAGGCTTCGCCATCCCCATAAACAGGGCGCGCCGCGTAACTAAGGAGCTGATAGCGCATGGGCACAGGCGGCAGGTGTGGACCGGGATAACCGTCCAAAACATAAACCGCACAGTGGCGACCGCCCTAAACTACAACAGCGTAGACGGCGTGGTGGTAGTAGGCGTAAAGCCGCAAAGCCCGGGCGACGCCGCAGGCCTGAAGCAGGGCGACGTCATCCACAAAATGGGCGGCAGGCTGATACTGAGCAACGCCGACTTAGACGGCTTCTTCCTAGACTACTTCGTAGGCGACGCGGTGGAGATACACATAATACGGAACGGCAAGCAGATAGCGGCAGAGCTGGTGCTGAAAGAGCAGCCTAAGTAAAAATTTTGTTGATTATAGGGCGGCATGATGTATATTTCCAAAATAGATTTTGATTTTAAAAATCGTTAAACATTAAAACATTAAACAAGGATTTGCAGCAATGGCTCCGCCGCTAAAAGACAAGAAATTCGGCACGCTTGTGCTCGTCGTGCTTCTCGGTATCATAATCGGCGCGTACCTCAACGCGCTGGTTCTCATGCTTCCGGGCGGCGACAATGTGGTCAAGACGTTTTTCACATACACCATACCGTTTGGGATAGGCGGCTTTGACGAGGCGCACCCGACGCCCGTCATCATAGATCTATACGCCATTAGGTTCCAATTCGGCTTCCAGTTCAGGTTCAGCCTGCTGTCGATAATCGGGGTCTTCTTGAGCCTGTATTTCTTCAGGTGGTACAAGTAAGATGCCGTTTTTTGACCGGCCCATCGCGGATGCCGCCGCCGATGTCCGCTCCGGCAAAGGCAAAAGCATCGATGCCGTCTCCCGCGCGTTTGGGCTGATAGAGGAGCGGGACAAGGGTATCAACTCTTTCATCTCCCTATGCAAGGACGCCGCGCTCAAGCGGGCGCGGGAGATAGACGCTCTTTTGCCGTCGGATAAAAAAGACATGCCGCTCTGCGGGATACCCGTCGCCATAAAGGACAACATCTGCACCGAAGGCGTCGCCACCACTTGCGCCTCGCGCATCCTAGAAAAGTATGTGCCGCCCTACAGCGCGACGGTTGTCGAGGCCCTTGAGGAGGCCGGCGCGGTGGTCGTCGGCAAGACGAACTTAGACGAATTCGCTATGGGTTCTACTACGGAGACCTCCTACTTCGGGGCTACCAAAAACCCGCATGGCGATGGCAAAATCCCCGGCGGCTCAAGCGGCGGCAGCGCCGCGGCTGTCGGCGCGGGGTTCGTGCCCGCCGCGCTCGGCACCGACACCGGCGGTTCCATCCGCCAGCCGTGTTGCCACTGCGGCGCGGCGGGGCTCAAGCCGACCTACGGCAGGGTGTCGCGCTATGGCGCGGTGGCGTTCGCCTCGTCGCTCGACCAAATAGGCCCAATAGCCGGGGACGTGCGCGATATAGGCCTCCTGCTCTCGGTGATGTCAAAACCCGACAAGCGCGATTCAACCTGCGCCGGCAACCAATTCGCCGACTCCGAAGAGCACTATACCGGCGACGTAAGCGGCCTGCGCGTCGGCATGCCGAAAGAGTACTTCGGGGAGGGCCTCTCGGACGAGGTGCGTTCGTCCATAACGCCCGCCATAGAAAACTTGAAATCGAGAGGCGCGAAAATTGTAGAGGTCTCGCTGAGCGGCCTCAAGTACGCCGTCTCCGCCTACTACGTCCTGTGCACCGCCGAGGCAGCGTCGAACTTGGCGCGGTTCGACGGCGTGAAGTACGGCTTTCGCGCCGAGGGCGCGAAGACGCTAGCCGAGATGTACGCCAAGACAAGGGCGCGTGGCTTCGGCGCCGAGGTCAAGCGGAGGATAATGCTCGGGACGTATGTCCTATCATCGGGGTACTACGACGCCTATTACCTGAAAGCCGCGCGCGTGCGCACGCTCATCACAAACGATTTCGTAAACGCCTTTAACTCGTGCGACGTAATCATATCGCCCGTAGCCCCCACGCCCGCGCTGGGCCTTGGCGAAAAAACGAACGATCCGCTGCAGCTCTACCTAACGGACATATACACGGTTTCCGCCAACCTAGCCAGCATCCCCGCGATGAGCGTCCCCTGCCCGCCCACCAAAGCCGGCCTACCCGTTGGCGCGCAGCTAATGGCTCCGCGGTGGCGGGAGGATTTGCTGCTAAAAATAGGGTATGCGGTGCAGATGTTTACGGCCGGGGAGAAATGATGGATTTTGCCGTGCCGATTTTCGCGCCCCGCGCCGCCGTCTCCGCCGTCCTGTTATTGTCGTTTATGGCGGGGTGCGCGCCTGCGGTGCGCTATACGAGCGGCCAGCCGGCCTATTATAGCCGGCCGCAGCCGCCTGCTGCCGCGCGCCGCGATGACGCCGGCCAACAAGCGCTATCCGCATCCGCCAATACCCGGCAAGACGATGCCACGGCTCAACAGCCAATCCCGCCCATTGCCCTGCGGAACGACGCCGACAAAAAGCCGCCCCCCCCGCCTACGCCCCAAAAAGCGCAGCCGGCCGCATTGCCCGAGAGCGTCAAAAAGAAGTCCGTGCAGCACTTGGAGCACGCCGTCAAAACATACATAGGCACCCCGTACAAATACGGCGGAATGTCCCGCTCCGGCGTCGACTGCTCCGGCTTCGTTTCGCTGGTCTTTCAGGAGGTCTACGGCAAGCCCCTGCCGCGCTCGGCTAGAGATATGTGGCGCGTGGGCGTACAAGTGCCTATCGCTGCGGCGCGCCCGGGCGACCTCATTTTCTTCAAGGGCGGCTCGTTCAGCACGATAGACCACGTGGGCATCTACTTGGGGAACAACAAATTCGCCCACGCCTCCTCGTCGGTGGGGGTGACGTACAGCAACGCCAAGGACACGTATTACGCTAGGCGGCTAGCGGGGGTTAAGAGAGTGCTGTGAAAGCGCAATGCCTTTACGATTTCGCCGTGGCTTTCAGGCACTTCATGCAAATCTTGATCCGCTTCGACGTCCCGTTCACCACCTGCTTGATCGTGCGCAGGTTCGGGTAGAAGATACGGTTGTTCACGTTGTGGGCGTGAGAGATGGTCTTCCCGGACATCGGGTGTTTGCCGCAAATTTCGCAAGTCTTGGACATATGCCCTCCAAATAACGGTTGGTTTCGGTATTGTTCAGAATTTATTAATATATATGATGGCGCGGAGAAAAGCAATACCCATGTTAAAATATTTTTTAGCCGTGGCTCCCGCCGCGCGACAACGTATATTTATCCATTCTAACGGTTTTTAGCAAAATTGATTTTGGAGGGTAAAATGCCGGAAACGTCGAAAAATCCTGAAAAATTGATAATAATCGGCTCCGGCCCCGCGGGGCTGACGGCGGCGGTCTACGCCGCGCGCGCCAACCTAAACCCATTATTGTTCGAGGGTTTTCAGGACGGCGGCATCCCGGGCGGCCAGCTGATGATCACCGGCACGGTGGAGAATTTCCCTGGTTTCCCCGACGGCATATCCGGGCCGGAGCTTATGCAGAATATGAGGGCGCAGGCCGAGAAGCTCGGGACGCGTATGATTATGGAAGACGTTGCCCGCGTTGGCCTCTCCTCCCGCCCATTCGCCGTGGTCTCGTCGGGCGAAGAGCCCTACGCCGCCTCCGCGCTGATAATCGCGACCGGCGCGACGGCTAATAGGCTGCCGCTCGATTCCGAGAAGCGGCTTTGGGGTCGCGGCGTCTCCGCTTGCGCGGTGTGCGACGGCGCGCTGCCGGTCTTTAGGGGTAACCCGCTAGCGGTGATCGGCGGCGGGGACACGGCGGTCGAGGAGGCGGTCCACTTGACGCAGTTCGCCTCTAAGGTGTACCTTATACACCGGAGGGGCGAGCTTAGGGCGAGCAAGATAATGCGCGAGCGCGCGTCGTCGCATCCGAAAATAGAGATTTTGTGGAACAAAGCTGTCGACGAGTTTATAGGCGACGCTAGGCTCAGCGGGCTTAAACTGAGGGATACGGCGACCGGCGCGGCGTCGGAGCTTGCGGTAGCCGGCGCGTTCGAGGCCATCGGCCACAGGCCCAACACCGGGTTCTTGCAGGGGCAGATAGAGGTTGATTCGCAAGGATACATAGTGACAAAACCGGATTCTTCCGGCACGTCCGTAAACGGAGTCTTCGCCGCCGGCGACGTGCAAGACCCGCGCTACCGCCAAGCGGTAACCGCCGCCGCAAGCGGGTGCAAAGCGGCGCTATCGGTTGAAAAATGGTTGCATGACATCTGTTGATGGATAAAAAAGCAGTGTTATTAAGGTTTTGAATTTAGTTATTTATTGATTTTTATCACCTCCACCACCTCAACAGATCCGGCAGCCTCTGCACATCGTTAAACGACACGAACAAAAACAGCGCGAGGAAGAGCACTATAAACGCTTTGTTTATCGCCATCTGCGTTTGCATCGTCAGCGGTTTTTTACGTATCGCCTCTATAATCAAAAACATAAGCAGCCCCCCGTCGGTGATGACTAACGGCAAGAGGTTAAGCACCGCCAAGTTTATGCCGATAAGCGCCATGAAGTTCAAGATGTTCGACAGCCCCTGAAACGCCATCATGCCCGATACGGGGATGATGTTGAGCGGCCCGGCCAGTTGCTTTGCCGACACTTTGCCGCTTGTCAATTTGGCCAGCACGTCGAATATCATCATCGAGTACTCCCACGTCTTGCCCATGGTGGGCCCTATGGCTGCGAACGCCCCGTAGCGCACAAGCTTTGTGGGTTCCGGCGCGGGCTCTATGCCGAGCAGGTAGCGCCCGGCGGCCGAGTCGTATGTTGGGATGATGAGCACTTTCATCGTCTCCGAGCCGCGCTTGATGTCGATGTCCGCAGGCCCGCCGTCGGGGTCGTACTCCCTCATCAGCATCGCGAAGCGGTCGAAAGAGGAGACGGCGGTTCCGTTCAGCGCCACCAGCGTGTCGCCGACCTGAAGCGTCTTCTCCGCGCTCCCTTTGGGCAGTATGCCGCCCACCACCGGCGGATACCGCGCCGGCAGGAGGCCGCCCGTCGGCATCGTGGGCAAGCGCGCGCCTGTTTTTTCGACATGCAGGCTAAGAGACATAGGCTCGCCGCCGCGCGACACGGTTATGTCGTAGTTGTCAAGCTGCTGCGCCAAGCGCGCGTCCACCTGATCCCACGCCGAGATCGCGTCGCCGTTTATCGAGACGATGCTGTCGCCCGCCGCAAACCCCGCGGCCTCGGCGGGAGAGCCTTTCATGACGATGCCTATTTTCGAGCTGTCCATAAACGCAGGGCGGTCGATGCCGTAGACGAACGCGACCCAGAGCGTGAAGACCGCGAAGATAAAGTTGGCGATAGGCCCCGCGAGCGCGACCGTCGCGCGCTGCCATATCGGCTTGGAGTTGTACTCGTCGTCCGCCCCGCTCCCCGCGTTGTCCGGGCTGTCGCCGGCCATCTGCACGTAACCGCCGAACGGAATAGCGTTGACGCGGTACTCGGTGTCGCCGCGCTTCCAAGTGAAGAGCGCCTTGCCGAAACCGATTGCGAAAGCGAGCACCCGTATTTTGCAAGCCTTGGCCGCGAGGAAGTGGCCTAGCTCGTGGATGAAGACCAAGAGGCTCAGGACGAAGAGGCCGATTATTATTGCGAGCACTAGGTATACGTGTTGCATGGTTTTGTTTTTATCCTTATTGCTGTTGTTTTAAAATTAAAATCTTTTGGGGACGGGGCTCTGCCCCGTAACGCCCCGATACATTCGCCCCCTCCTATCAGTATCCTCCCCCAAAAGAAGAGGCGGGGGAGGATACTGTTTTAAAACCGGTACATCAAAATCAACACACCATATCCCGCCGCGAAACCCTCTCCCTAACCTCCCGATCAACCCCCTCTATAACTTCCACTGAATCTGCTTTCACTGGGCTATGCCCTTTTAACGCCGACTCTACTATCCTCGCTATATCGGTGAATCCAATACGCTTATTCAAAAATAAATCAACGGCTACCTCGTTTGCCGCGTTTACCGCCGCAGGCGCCGTTCCGCCTATCCGCCCCGCTTCTATGCAAAGGCTCAGGCACGGGAACTTGCCCATGTCCGGTTCGAAGAATTCCAAGCTGCGGATATCGGACAAGCGGAGGCGCTTGCCGCCTATCGGCAGCCTATGCGGCCACGAGAGCGCGTACTGTATCGGCAGCTCCATGTCGGGCAGGCCGAGCTGCGCTATCACCGCGCCGTCGTGAAACTCTACGAGCGAGTGGATGATAGATTGCGGGTGGACGCAGACGCGCAGCTTGTCGTAGGGGAGGGAGAAGAGGTGGTGCGCCTCTATCACCTCGAAGCCCTTGTTCATGAGCGTTGACGAATCGACGGTTATCTTCTTTCCCATAGACCATGTCGGGTGGTTGAGCGCCTGTTCCGGCGTGACGGAGGCGAGCGCCTCTTCCGGCTGGTTCCGAAACGGCCCGCCGGACGCCGTGATTATTATCGATTCGACCGAGCCGTCCGCGCCGCCTTGCGGCAGGCACTGGAGGATCGCGCTGTGCTCGCTGTCAATCGGCAGGAGGGCCGGGATGGCGCCGCGCTGATTTTGGCCGATGATAGTACGGATATAGTCCCCGCCGATGACCAAGCTCTCCTTGTTCGCCAACGCCACGCGCTTGCCGCGCTTAAGAGCCGCGACGGTCGGCCTGAAACCCACCGCGCCCACGAGCGCGTTTAGGAGGATGTCGTAATCGCACTCCTCGACGATGCGCTCAAGCCCGCTAGCTCCGTCGCTTCCGTCATAAACCTTAACGTTCCCGCCGAATCTATCCCGCAAGGCATCAGCATTTGTTGCGGCCGTGATATATGCCGCCGACGGCGCGAATTCTGTTACTTGCTCGGCAAGTAAATCGATGTTAGATCCAGCCGCAAGCCCCGCCACCTCGAACCGCTCGCGGAACCGGCGCACGCAGCTGCACGCGCTTCTGCCTATAGACCCTGTTGACCCTAATATCAGTATCCGCTTGCGCTCGCCGCTTGTCACGAATACCACCTAACCAAGAGCCACGCGAATAGGCAAAGCACCGGCGCGGTGAAGAATAGGCTGTCGAACCGGTCTAAAATCCCGCCGTGCCCGGGGATGATGGTGGAGGCGTCCTTTACCCGGAAGTAGCGCTTGATGAGCGACACGAGGAGGTCGCCGGTCTGCGCGGTAACGCCGATTATGAGGCCGAGTATAGGCCCGAGGAACAGCGGGTACTCGGGGTTCCTTATAAATATCCAGCAGACGGACATCACGAGCATCGCCGCGCCAAGGCCGGCAACGCTGCCCTCTATCGTCTTGTTCGGGCTTATGGACGAGAAGCGGCGCTTGCCGATTGTCGAGCCCGCGAAGTACGCCGCGGTGTCGCACAAAAATGTCGCTGTTATCACTATCACCACGTCCAAAAATCCGAACGCCCAAATCGTAGGCGAGTTAAAGAGCTGTTGGAACGGGGCGTTGTAGAGGCTCATCATGCTGATGGAGGCGATATTCAGGAAGATCATTCCGGTGAAGAAGAGGCTCGCCCGCTTCCACCGCCCAAACTGCGCCTCCCCGCCGAAGAAGAACGCCTCGAAAGCGACCATCATTAGGAGCACGCTGTTTGACAGGGGCGCGGGGATGGAGTAGTTGAGCAAGTCCGCCGCGCTCATGACGAATATCCACACATAGCCTAGCCAGAAGGCGTTTACCTTGTTGGCCGCGCTCAACATCCTTATATATTCAAACGCCCCGAACATGACAATGACAAGCGCCAAAATCTGTCCCGGGTAGATTGCGGGAGCGCTGTCTGCGGAGAGGCCGAGGAGCCTAAGCGCAAGCGCGGAGAGGGAAAACTTCGAGCTGACGATCACAAAGGCCACCGGCACCGCGACCGCCGCAAACGCAAGCCTTTTTTTTAGGTTGGCCTTGTTGATCATTCCTTAACCTTTCCGAAACGCCTATCGCGCCGGTTAAAGTCCTCTATCGCCGCTATCAGGGCCTCCTTGTTGAAGTCCGGCCACAGCGTGTCAGTGATGTAAAGCTCCGCGTAGGCGGCCTGCCACAAAAGGAAGTTGCTTATGCGCCAGTCCCCGCCGGTTCGTATTATAAGCTCGGGGTCGGGGACGCCGCGCGTGTACATATACTCGCTAAAGCCGCCCTCGTCAAGCGCGTCTATGAGGCCGGGGTTGTCCGCCGCTTCCCTAGCGAAAGCGCGCGCCGCGTTCACTATCTCCGCCCGCCCGCCGTAGCTTATCGCCAAAATCAGCCCAAGCCCCGTGTTGCCGCTCGTCTCCTCGATGCCCTTCTTCATCTCCGCCCGCGTCTTAGGCGGCAGCTTCTCCAAGTCGCCGATGGCCAAGAGCCGCACGTTGCTGGCGTTGAGGTTCCTAATCTCCCGCCGCGTCATCTCCACAAGCAGATCCATCAGCATCGAAACCTCGGCGGACGGCCGCCCCCAGTTTTCGGCGGAGAAGACGTACACCGTGAGGTACGAGACCCCAAGCTCCCCGCAGGCCCGCACTATAGCCCGCGTCGCGTCAGTCCCCGCGCGGTGCCCCGCCGTCCGCGGCAGCCCCCGCCCGCGGGCCCACCTGCCGTTGCCGTCCATGATTATGCCGATATGCTTAGGGACGTTCATAGGCGCAGACAAGGGAAAAACCCCTCTTTTCTGTGTAAAAACAGTGAAACCGAAAATACCCCCAACAGGGCTCGAACCTGTGACCCTCTGCTTAGAAGGCAGATGCTCTAATCCGACTGAGCTATGGGGGCGTGAATTATAGTAATCTTTTGAATATAAATTATGCTTGGGATGAAAGTCAAAGTGAAAATCAAAATGTGGGGGTCGGGCTTGTTTATCTCAGGCGCGGCATTGTGCGCCCAATATTTTTGGCTCTTTTTTGTCGCTGGCGTTGAAATCTATGCCGACGCACCAAATCCCTTGCCTCGCGCCACCCAAAAACGCGCCGAGCCTGCCGATTTTGCCAACCCCAACAATACCTTTCCGTCTCGCCATGCCACGCAAGGCCGGCGACGTTGCCCCTTTTCAACGCCGTCGCGCTCCCTTGGAACCAATGTCGCTCGTACTCGCGAACAAGCAGCTTGGGTTGCGGCGTGAGGGGTGTATGCCCGAAGTCGAAGTTGGACATGTAAGGTCAGCATTGCAATCTTTTCCAAGAGCTGACTCTTCGGAGTCGGCTCTCCTTTTTTCGCCCGTTTGCTCCCGCGCTATGGTTGGACGGGGACGCTAGACCGCGTCACCCCGACCGCTCATACGGCCAAAGGCCCATTTTTTTAAGCCGGTTCTGTGCATCTATTCTAACTTTCCACTTGTTCATATGTTTTGCTGCAAGCACAAGGCATTGCCGATTTCGATCGTTGTTGAGTATGAAGAAAATAGGTATAAAACGCTTCTCCACCGTATGAAGCTTAAATGATCTTAAACCTATACATATAGAGCGATGGCTATACGGCGTTTCAATGTCGGTATAATCAACCGAAAAAAAGTCGCGCCAAGGAGTCAGAACATTCTCCTTATAGATAACAAAAAACGCGAGGTACAATTTGGCTTTTGTAGTTACACCATCATCGTCGAATATATGTTTGATGTTACAAGCGCTGACCAAAAGCGGTACGAATACTAAGGCCATTACACAATCAACGCCATCGCTCCCCCAACTAAAAATATTCCCATTAATTCGGTCAATCGTTTGAACAGCCAGATAAACCACTGCTACCACAGCGAATACAGCCAAAGGACAAGATATCCACTTCGGTAAAAACATTATTACAACACGGTTAGAACTTTCAGAATCATTCGAATTTAAAAACGTTCTTGTACCTTCTTCACCACCTATCTTATTCGCTAGAATAAAATATACAACCGTAATAATAAATACAGCAACGATTGCAACCACAAGAGTGTTCATTATATTTTTCCTGTTTTCCGTTTATGTTTTTGGTTATTTAGCGTCGTCTGTATTATATGGTTGCTAGCTACGCGACGTTAGCTTTATATGATGAAGAGTTTCAAGGCGTTCCATCTCTTCATTTTCAAGCCAATTGAACAATAAGGTCATTCCAACCATCAGCCCAAGCCCCACAGCAATACCTACTCCGCCTGTACAGGCACCAACAACTAACCAACTAACTCCCAGCGTCCCAACCGTCACCCTTGCCTTGCACCAAGCACGATCGCCCCTTTTATTATTGAGTTCTTTTGCGACCCCATACACACCATCTAGTACTGTTACCGCAGTACCCACAGTACCCGCCGCATCAAGTGCTTTGCCAGCAGTACTGAATTTCTTAGCGATGTAGCTCATATCTCCCAGTTTAACATAACGGTCTACAGGATTGGTTAACTTTGCGAGTTCTAATTTCCCTTTTTCTTCAATCGCAATTTTCATAGCTTTGTGAATTATTGTTCCTTCATCTATGGTAATAAATAAAGCGTCTGTGGCTCCAAATAATCCTGATTTTTGATTCCCATCAGAACTTGATTCATTCCTTAACACCCTAGCGTTGTATGCCTCAAGTTTCGGCGATAACCTCTCATATGCACCCTTTTCAAAATGCACTTCGCTTACTAAATCCGCATCGTTTATTTCACCGCTAGTCCTTGTGACGGTTGTTCGAACAGAGTCAACTAGAGTCATTCCTCCTCTGCAAATACGTAGTTCACGTCCGCCAATAAATCTCACTACCCTTCCTTCTAAATTTTTCGGACATATTTCAGTAAACATATTACCACTATCTTGAGACGGCTTACCCATATTCATTCCTCCCAAAGGAAAATTTTATTTGTTTCGAGTATATCCTATAAACACATTTTCAAACGCTACGTTATTTTCATGAACAACACCCCTCAAAACCAGTTTTTCTTTTTCGTCAGACAATGGCACATTGATGTCTTGATTTCCTATTTCGATCACAACCGTTCTCCCATCATTCCCGTCTTTCGT